>JALRIY010000133.1 GCA_023255285.1 Algoriphagus sp. | reverse complement strand
ATTGGACACAATCTGATCTCGCAATGCGATGTGGTGTAACACTTCGCACCATCCAACGGATTGAAAAAGGAGAGGTGGCACCAAGTGCCTATACTTTGGGTAAATTGGTTGACCTACTAGCTTTGGAGCGAGAAGAAGCACTATTAAATCAACAACAATCGGCACCAACCCCTCCCAAGAAATCAAAATTTGTTGCCCTTAGCTCCCTCTTATTTTCTAAAAAAAATTACCCTAAAATCATCTTTATGTTCGCAGCCATCACCTTGATTTCTCTCGCTACTTTTTGGTTAGCTTCCCCTAACCCCGTAAAAGTCCGGAAAGGAGTTACAGAAAAAGTAACCCTCCAAACCATTAATTGTGAGACCGAAACCTCCTGTGATTTCCAACTTACTGTTTTAACTAACGAAGGAGTAATTCAACTTCAAAAAACCTATGGAGGAACCAGCTATGATAAAGCAAGTGCAGTACTTCCCATCTCCGAGGGTGGCTACTTTCTTCTTGGTTCTACAAGTTCCTTTGGAGCAGGTAACTATGACATCCTGCTCATCAGAACAGATGAAAAAGGAGAAGTTGTTTGGCAAAAAACCTATGGTGGCTTTTTCAACGAATATGGAGAAAAAATTAGCCTGAGCGATGGAAAACTAACCATAGAAGGCCTCCAGCAGAAATGTATGACAGCCAATGTTTCGAATGACTGTTACCTGGAGAAATGGAAGTTTAGTGTCGATGCAAATGGCAACCTACCCTAAGACTTGGACCTCCTACCTGGTTCATTCAAGGAAGGAGTTTTTCTTGAAAGACCATTCAAATATTTCGCCAGGCTCAAATTAAATCACCATTTTTTGATTATTCGCTTTTTCACCACAACCCAAAAAAAGGTTTGAAGATCCATTAAGTGAGTTGTGGACCGTCGTCTGTTAACAATTATCATAAAGGTGCATAAGTCATTTTAATCAAGGTTAGGTTTACGGATAATTCGATCCCTTTTTAATCTTCAATCATAAAATTTTCGGGATTTTAGATTTTTAATGTAATTTGAATCATTCGGAGGTACGCCTGAAAAAAGATAGTTACTGATGCAGCCAACGAATTCTTAACCCAGCAAGTAGTCCCTGCTTGTATTTTATTTAAAACCCAATCTAAATTTATGAATATCTGATTTCCAACCCGTATGAATACCCAAACACCCAGTTTAACTACGTAAATTTCCTCTGGAATGAGGAGAAAGCTGCATAACTTGAAGGCAATGAAGTTGACCTATTCCTCTACCGTTGCAACCTCCTCGGAGCTGACATCAGAATTACAAACTAAGGGGGAGGGAATACTTCCTGCAAAACAAAGGAACTAGATCCTTTGACCAAAACTTGGGTGGAAGTGTTGTGGATCAAAGGCTCAGGCGGAGATATTGGGACGATGACCCGCTCTGGTCTTGCAGGACTGTATGTAGACAAGTTGAATGCCTTGAAAGGAATCTACCGAGGGGTGGACACGAGGAAATGGTGGGGTTATTTGGGCACTGTCTCTACAACTTGAACTCCAAAGCGCCTTCCATTGATAGAGTTACACATAAAGTATATTACTCAAGACACAACAGGACACTTATATCAATGATTCCAATGAACTTGACTAAAAAAAAAGAAAACTAGTTTTACCTATGAAGCCATCTATTATCAGTTTTAATCACGTAAGCTATTTATGGGATGACAAAAAAGCTTCTCTAATGGAGGGGAAAGAAGTTGACCTGTTGCTTTACCGTTCCAATATTTTAGGAGCAGATTTGAGAATAACGAATTATGGAGGAGGAAACACTTCCTGTAAGACCATTGAACTTGATCCGTTAACAAAAGAATCTGTGGAGGTGATGTGGATTAAGGGATCAGGAGGAGATATAGGCACCATGACAAGAACTGGCTTGGCTGGTTTGTATACAGAAAAACTTCGTTCCTTGGAAGGTATTTATAGAGGCATTGAGTTTGAAGATGAAATGGTAGAACTTTTTAATCATTGCATATTTGACCTAAATTCCAAGGCGCCTTCCATCGACACCCCTTTGCATGGCTTTTTACCCTTCAAACACATCGATCACCTACACCCAGATGCAGCAATAGCCATTGCCGCTTCCAAAGATGGCGAGAAGATTACTCAAGAACTTTGGAAAGGAACTATTGCATGGGTGCCCTGGCAGCGACCTGGATTTGATTTAGGGCTTAAACTAAAAAAAGCTTTGGAAAAAAACCCAGGAATAAGAGGAATAATGTTAGGTGGACATGGTCTTTTTACCTGGGGGGATACTTCCTATGACTGCTACCTCAATAGCTTGGAAGTAATTGAGACTGCATCAGCTTATTTAGCTGAAAATTATGGTAGAACAAGGCCTATTTTTGGTGGTGAAAAAGTGCGCTCTTTGGATCCAGAGAGTAGAAAAATACAAGCTGCAAAATTAGCCCCTCTTTTAAGAGGACTCGCTTCTTCAGAAAATCTAATGGTGGGAACCTTTACAGATTCGGACCTGGTACTTCAGTTTATCAACAGTCATGATCTTAGTAAATTAGCCCCAATGGGAACCTCTTGTCCAGATCATTTTTTAAGAACAAAGATTAGCCCCTTAGTTTTAGATTTGCCCACTGATTCAGATTTAAGTGATTCCATTGCCTTAAAGGAAAAAATAGGAGCGTTATTTCAAGCGTACAGAGAAAGGTATTCGGAATATTACCAAAAGCATAAGCATCCGAATTCCCCTGCAATGCGAGACCCTAATCCTGTGATCATCTTATGGCCAGGGGTTGGGCTTTTTAGCTACGCTAAGGATAAACAAACAAGTAGGGTTGCTTCTGAATTCTACGTCAATGCCATCAATGTAATGCGAGGTGCTGAAGCCATATCTAGCTATGTATCCTTGCCACTACAAGAGGCCTTCGACATCGAGTACTGGTTACTCGAAGAAGCGAAGCTTCAACGTATGCCAAAGGAAAAACCACTTTCTAGGAAAATTGCATTGATTACTGGTAGTGCTGGAGGAATTGGAAAAAGTATCGCAGAAAAATTTTTACAGGAAGGTGCTTGTGTCGTATTAACGGATATTGACCAAGCCAGATTAGAGGCCACAAAAATTGAATTAGAGAAAAAATTTGGTCAGGATGTTGTATTTGGTATTCGACTAGATGTGACCAATTCAGTTAGTTTGTCAGATGCCATTCAAGGTACTTGCTTAAAATTTGGAGGGGTAGATATTTTAGTAAATAATGCAGGAATTTCGATTTCTAGAAAATTTGAAGAACATACACAACAAGATTGGGACAGATTAAATGATATTTTGGTAATGGGTCAATTCCATGTATCAACCAGTGGGGTGGAATTGATGAGAAAACAGGGATTAGGAGGAGAAATCATCAATATAGTAAGTAAAAACGCTCTGGTTGCCGGACCGAAAAATTTAGCCTATGGTACAGCGAAGGCTGCTCAATTGCATATGTCAAGATTAATGGCTGCCGAATTAGCAGAAGACAAAATACGTGTCAATGTGGTTAATCCAGATGCTGTTATTGAAAATTCAAATATTTGGGAAGGTGGATGGGCAGAAAATCGAGCGAAAGCTTATGGAATAGAAGTGAAAGATCTTCCTCAGTATTATGCAAATAGAACCTTATTAAAAGAGAGTGTAAAAGTTAGTGATATTGCTGATGCAGTATTTGCCTTTGTAAGTGGATTACTCAACAAATCAACTGGAAATATGCTCAATGTGGACAGTGGCCTTCCGGCTGCATTTCCAAGGTAAGCCCAGGTAAATTCTATTGATTCCATATTTCAACCAAGCAACCTAGTTACCTATGCTACTAGACAAATCTGAGAAAATTGCCATTGAATCTCGCACACCGAAGTATTTGCAAGTTGTAAATCTAATAATGGAAGAGATTGAGAAAGGAGAACTAAAAATTGGTGATCGAATTCCATCAATCAATGAAACTAGTTTTGATTTTTTGCTTTCCAGAGACACCGTTGAAAAAGCATACAATGAATTACGAGATCGGGGGATTATTACTTCGGTGAGAGGCAAGGGTTTTTATATCTCTTCAACAGATTTGAAAAATAAGATAAAAATCCTTTTACTTTTTAACAAGCTGAGTTCTTACAAAAAGATTATCTACTATTCAATTCTTGAAACATTAGGGTCTAATGCCTCAGTGGATTTACATATTCACCATTACAATCGCAATTTATTAGAAAGTCTTTTAGAGCAAAACTTAGGACACTATCATTATTATGTTTTAGCACCTCATTTCTTTAACTCCAATGGGCATCCAGAAAGCGCATACGATCTAGTCAAAAAGATCCCTAAAGAAAAATTGATTATTTTGGACAGAGCGGTTAAAGATCATGAAAATGAATTCCCTGGAGTCTACCAAGATTTTGCGAAAGATATTTTTGAGGCTTTAGAATTAGGGATTTCCCATTTAAGGAAATACGAACGTTTGATTTTGGTATTTCCAAAAGGGGAATTGTATCCAATAGAAATCATGGATGGATTTAAACGCTTTTGCTTTTTCCATGATTTCAAAAACTTAATCGTGGATGGAGTTGACGATAATGAACCACTAGATGAAGGAGATTGCCATATCGTTTTGGCAGAATCCGACTTAGTGAATATTGTTAAAAAATCACGAGAACAACTTTTACGGCTAGGGAAAGATATAGGCCTTATCTCCTACAACGACACTCCATTAAAAGAAATTCTTGCAAATGGAATTACAACGATTTCTACTGATTTTCAAAATATGGGAAAAGTAATAGCCGAACAAATACTAGGTAAAGAGGACCGAATTCCAATTAAAAATCCATTCAGAATGACCTTGCGAAAATCTCTTTGAAAGTTAAAGTATGAGTAGATTGCCGGTAACCGCTGTATTCGATATTGGAAAAACAAATAAGAAATTCTTTCTCTTTGACCAAAATCTGAGAGAGGTATACCATACCTATACCCGTCTGGATCCCATTCCTGACGAGGATGGATTTCCGAGCGAACCAGTACTGCCACTTCGAGATTGGATGCTGGAGACATTTCATAAAGCATTAAATTCGAGTGAATTTGAAATTACACGGCTTAATTTTTCGGGACATGGGGCTTCCTTTGTTCATACGGATCTCGAAGGAGAGCCAGTAGCCCCACTATATGACTACCTAAAGCCTTTTCCTGAAGAGTTATTGGAACGGTTTTATGCCGAAAATGGTGGAAAATTTACCTTTTGCAAGGAGACTTCTTCCCCTCCCTTGGCCATGCTCAATTCAGGCCTGCAACTCTATTTTCTCAAGTATGCAAAGCCAGAAGTCTACCAAAAGATCCAACGAAGCCTGCACCTCCCACAGTACCTGAGTTTGATTTTTACTGGCCAATTTGTCTCTGACTACAGCAGCATTGGATGCCATACTGCCTTGTGGGATTTTGGAAAGATGGACTACCACGATTGGGTAATACGAGAAGGAATAAACCGGCTACAGGCACCCATATTACCCGGAGATTCACTTTTGAAAACCAAGCCTGAGCTCGGTGAAATTCCCTGTGGAATCGGTGTACATGACTCTTCGGCAGCCCTACTACCCTACCTGAAGCAAGAAACGGAACCCTTCGCCCTGCTATCTACAGGCACCTGGGCAATCAGCATCAATCCATTCAACAAAACCCCGCTCTTGGAATCGGAGCTGACTAAAGATTGCCTCCAATTTCTAAGTATTTCTGGTCAGCCCATCAAGATCTCTCGTCTCTTTATCGGAGAGGAGCATAAGTACCAAGTGGAAGAAATGTATGCCTATTGGAACCTGCCCTTAGGCACCTATAAAAAACTTCAATTTGAAGAATCCTGGTACCAAAAAGTCAGCATCCAGCCCTCAAAAAGAATTCACTTCCACTACATCCAGCCAGAAAATTTTGGGATAGAAAATGGAGATTTCAGCGATTGGGGTAGCTTCTCTGAATTTAAAGAAGCCTATTACACTTTTCTACATGAGCTAACCAGCATTCAAGCGGCCTCTGTGAATCTAGTATTGGAGGGGGCACCCGTAAAGCGGCTTTTTATAGATGGAGGCTTCAATGCCAACCCAATTTTTCTAGAGCTAATGCGCAAAAAACTTCCTGGAGTCGAACTTATCCCAAGTGATTTTCCAAATGGCTCGGCTTTAGGGGCAGCAATGCTCGTGAATATGGACGCTAACGCTTAACTTACCTCGATGAAACCCAATTCCCCATCAGTTGCCTTGTTTATCCCCTGCTACGTAGACCAATTCTACCCGCAAGTAGGCATTGCGACGCTGGAATTGTTGGAGAAATTGGGCTGTACTGTAACCTACCCCTCGGGTCAAACCTGCTGTGGACAGCCGCTCGCCAATGCGGGCTATGCACGGGATACGGTAGGCACAGCAAGGCATTTTATAGAGACCTTCAACGACTTTGATTATGTAGTTTGCCCTTCTGGAAGCTGCACCCTACAC
>JALRIY010000132.1 GCA_023255285.1 Algoriphagus sp. | reverse complement strand
AAACGATCGGCAACCGACTTCCAATTGACCACCTTCCAGAAGGCAGCTACGTAATCGGGACGACGGTTTTGGTAGTGCAAGTAGTAGGCGTGCTCCCACACATCCAAACCCAAAATAGGGGTTCCCTTTACCTCGGCGAGGTCCATGAGAGGATTGTCTTGATTTGGGGTAGAACTCACGATGAGTTTTCCGCTCGCATCGACCAGTAGCCAGGCCCATCCCGATCCAAATCGAGTCTTGGCAGCAGCTTCAAACTGTGCAACAAATGCTTCAAAACTTCCAAAGGAACTGTTTAAGGCAGACAATAATGCGCCCTCAGGCCCAGCACCCCCCATGGGCTGAAGTATACTCCAGAATAGTTCGTGGTTGTAGTGCCCACCCCCATTGTTGCGCATCTTGGTACTGTACTTGGAAATGGATCCGAGTACCTGCTCCAAAGGAAGTGACATGTCTACGCCTTCCTCCTTAGCGGCATCCCGAAGGTTGCTCGCATAAGCAGCCGCATGCTTGGTGAAGTGAATTTCCATAGTTCGTGCATCAATATGCGGTTCCAAGGCGTCAAAGCCATAAGCCAAAGGCTGTTGGGCATATGCTGTAGAAAATGTCGTTGAACGTTCTTTTCCGAAAAGATCAGAAATACCGGTTCCCAGAAGGCCTACCGTCAGCCCTGCTTTGGCAGAGTTGGCAAGGAAAGTTCTTCGGCTTGAATTGCTTGGATTTTTCTTCATGGTATTTTACGTTGGATAGACGAATCTACAGCATTTTGTCAAAAATCTGGATTAGAAATTGATTTTCCCTTTCAAAAAGAAAGAACTTGCTTTCGCTACAAATGCGTAAGTTTGTTCTTCAGTTGGGAATACTTTCCCCTAAACCCCACCTACGGATGGCTCTAATACAGCACATACGGTTTTACAAGTACCAAGGCACTGGCAACGACTTTGTTCTGATAGATGATCGGCAGGCCCATTGGGACCTTGCCAATCTCCCCCTTATTCAAGCGCTTTGTAATCGTAAGTTTGGGATTGGTGCGGATGGGTTGATCTTGATCCGCTCCCATGCAGACTATGATTTTGAAGTGGTTTATTTCAATGCCGACGGCAGCCAAAGTTTCTGTGGAAACGGAGCCCGCTGTGCAGTTGCCTTTGCGGCTTACCTTGAAATAATTGACCAAAAAACCCGGTTTTTAGCCATCGACGGGCCTCACGAAGCCTACCTAGATCAAGGTCTGGTGGCGCTCAAAATGGGGGACGTATCAGAAATCTCTGAAAGCCTCGGAGACGCATTTGTTCATACTGGTTCCCCTCATCACGTGCGCTGGGTGGAGCAACTAGATGACTATCCTGTGTTGGAGCAAGGACAATTGCTTCGTCACGATCCTTGCTATGCTCCTGGAGGCAGCAATGTTAACTTTGTCGAAAAGATCAGGGACAATGAGATTTTCGTCCGCACCTTTGAGCGTGGAGTAGAAAACGAAACACTTTCTTGCGGCACAGGCGTTACGGCAGCAGCCCTTGTTTGTGGTGACCTAACCCAACAAAAAGACATCCAAATCCGTACCCTTGGAGGGGTTTTGCGGGTGACTTTTGAGGGAAATGCCCACATAGGATTTACAAATATTTGGTTAATCGGACCTGCGCAACAAGTTTTCTCTGGCACAGTCTCCTTAGACAAGTTTCACGGAATCCAGTGAATTACCCCGCCGGAAGGAGTACCAATTCTAAAAAAAGGACGTATTTTTAAGTCCCCAAAAAGGGAAGACATCAGACCATGCTAGATTTTATTGCCAAAGGATTAGCCAAGATTTTTGGAACTAAATCCGACAGAGATATCAAAGATTTGTTACCGAAAGTAACAGAAATCAACCAGATTTTTTCAGGCTTGGCCGGACTATCCGATGACCAACTTCGGGAAAAGACCCATACCCTTCGAGTTCAAATTCAAGAGCATCTCAAAGGTATTGATGCTAGAATTGCGGATGCCAAATTAAAAATTGAAGAACTTCCTGCCGATGCGGTTCACCAAAAGGACGAGCTATTTAATCAGATCGATGCACTAGAAAAGGAGCGAGATACGGAGTTGGAAAAAGTGTTGGAGGAGGTGATGCCTACGGCTTTTGCGATTGTAAAAGAAACCGCCAGAAGATTTAAAGAGGTGGGAAAACTGGAGGTTACTGCCACTGCTCGTGATCGGGAGCTAGCTGCATCCAAGTCCAATGTACAGATTCAAGGAGAGCTCGCTACCTGGCACAACAAATGGTTAGCAGCAGGAACAGAAGTGATCTGGGACATGGTACATTACGATGTACAGCTAATCGGGGGAATGGTACTGCACCAGGGGAAAATTGCCGAAATGGCTACTGGGGAAGGAAAAACCCTCGTTTCTACCCTGCCAGCATTTTTAAATGCGTTGTCTGGTCGTGGTGTGCACCTGGTGACGGTCAATGACTACCTGGCCAAGCGAGATTCCGAATGGAATGCGCCCTTATTTGAATTTCATGGACTGACGGTAGACTGCATTGACAAATACCAGCCCAATTCCCCCGCGCGAAAGCGTGCTTACGAATGCGATATTGTCTATGGAACCAACAACGAGTTTGGCTTCGATTACCTCCGAGACAATATGGCGAGAGAATCCGAAGACCTGGTTCAAGGCAAGCACCACTTTGCGATGGTTGATGAGGTGGACTCCGTACTGATTGACGATGCGCGTACCCCCTTGATCATCTCAGGACCGGTGCCTCGTGGCGATGTGCATGAGTTTGATCAGATGAAGCCTCGCGTAGCCACCTTGGTAGACGAGCAGCGAAAGCTAGTGCAAGGATTTTTGACTTCAGCCAAGAAGTTGATTGCCGACGGAAACGACAAAGAAGGGGGCTTAGCCTTGTTTCGGGCATACCGGGGCATGCCCAAATACAAGCCATTGATTAAATACCTTTCTGAACCAGGAATTCGTGTAATTCTTCAGAAATCAGAGAACTATTACCTTCAGGACAACAAGCGCAACATGCCGGAAGCAGACGAGCCACTGTTGTTTACCATTGAGGAAAAAACAAATGGCATCGAACTCACCGATCGGGGGATTGAAACCATGACTTCCAAAAACGAAGACCCTAATTTCTTTATTCTACCAGATATCGGAATTGCTCTGGATGTCCTAGAAAAAGACATCGCTTTGGATGACACCGAAAAATTGGTGCGTAAGGAAGAAGTAATCAAGGAATATGGGGTAAAAGCGCAACGAATCCATACGGTTAACCAATTGCTCAAGGCGTATTGCATGTTTGAGCGAGATACGGAGTACATCCTAGTTGATGGAAAAGTGAAGATTGTGGATGAGCAAACAGGCCGTGTGATGGAAGGAAGACGCTATTCAGACGGATTACACCAAGCCATTGAAGCCAAGGAAAATGTGAAGGTGGAGGATGCTACCCAGACCTATGCGACCATTACCCTTCAAAACTATTTCCGTATGTACCACAAGTTGGCAGGTATGACGGGAACAGCAGAAACGGAGGCAGGCGAATTTTGGGAGATTTACAAGTTGGATGTGGTAGTCATTCCTACCAACAAGGGAATCATCCGACAAGATCGAGAAGATAAGGTGTACAAAACGGTACGCGAGAAATTTAACGCGGTGACGGATGAAATCAACGAGCTCGTAGCTCTGGGAAGACCGGTGCTCGTGGGGACTACATCGGTAGAAATCTCCGAGGTACTCAGCCGCATGCTCACCTTGAAGAAAATACCGCATCAAGTATTGAATGCAAAGCAGCACGCTCGTGAAGCAGAAATCGTAGCGGAAGCAGGAAAGCCAGGTACAGTGACCATCGCCACCAACATGGCTGGTAGAGGTACGGATATTAAATTGACTGCTGAATCTCGAAAGGCAGGAGGTTTGGCCATCATCGGTACCGAGCGTCACGAATCTCGTCGTGTTGATAGGCAGTTGCGGGGTCGATCAGGTCGTCAAGGAGATGTGGGATCTTCCCAGTTTTTTGTTTCACTGGAAGACAGTTTGATGCGTCTTTTTGGATCGGACCGTATCGCCAAACTCATGGACCGCATGGGATTGGAAGAAGGGGAAGTGATCCAGCACAGCATGATCACCAAGTCTATTGAACGGGCTCAGAAAAAGGTGGAAGAAAACAACTTTGGGACACGCAAGCGCTTGCTCGAATACGATGACGTGATGAACTCCCAGCGCGAAGTGGTCTATAAGCGAAGAAAAAACGCCTTAAAAGGAGATCGTTTGGAGCTTGATATTCTCAACATCCTTTTTGATGTATGTGAGAATCTCGTGGAGATGGGTAAATCTTCTTTAAATGCGGAAGATATGCGGATGAATGTGTTCACCAACTTAGGATTAGATTTTGCAGTGACCGATGCCGACTTGAAAATCAAGGATGCTCAAAAGCTAACACAGGAATTGTATGCGCAAGCATTTGCCTACTACCAAAGGAAGAATGCACAAATTGCAGAGACGGCCTTGCCGGTATTCAAAAAAGTACAAGAAGAACGGGGAGCTACAGTAAAAGACATTTTGGTTCCGATTACCGATGGGGTCAAGCAAATTGGGGTAGTGTGTAACCTAGAAAAAACACTACAGAATAACGGACAAGAATTGGTTCGTGCCATTGAAAAGAATGTGTCCTTGGCAATCATTGATCAAAATTGGAAAGAGCATTTGCGCGATATGGATGATTTGAAACAGTCCGTGCAAAATGCGGTATACGAGCAAAAGGATCCGTTGTTGATTTATAAGTTTGAGGCCTTCGAATTGTTCAAGCGTTTTATTGGCAAACTAAACGAAGACATGACTACTTTCCTCACGCGAGCTGACCTGCCCAAACAGGATGCTTCTCAAGTTCAGCAAGCACAGCCCCGGCGCTCGGCGGAACCGAAAGTACAAGCGTCAAAAGCAGAGGTAGGAAATACACTGAATCCTGGAGCGAATCTTGCTGCTACTGCCGCTGCTAATGCGGGAAGACCTGCCCCTCCTCCCCTCGCACCGCGTAAGGTTGAAAAGGCCTACGGTAGAAACGATAAGGTCTCAGTGAAGTACAGAGATGGAAGTACAAAAGTTGACGTGAAGTACAAAAGCGTGGAACAGGACATTGAACAAGGCAATTGTGTGGTCATAGAAGGTTGAAAAGAATGAAAAATTTCTGGATAGTTGGATTGGTACTTGTTGCCCTAGGATGCTCCTCCTCTAAAGGAGTGCCCAAGGGAGAGGCAAGTCGGTATTCAGGCTACGATGAAAACATTTCCTCCTCCCTTCCTGATTTTCCTGATTTCAAGCAGGCTTTAGACAGTTTAAATACAGCCCCTCCCTTTTCTTCACAAGAGGTAGATGCAGCGCTTTCGGAACAAGTACAAAAGAACTATGAAAAGGCAAAGTTGGCCCCGTACTATAGTGGCTTTACCGTATTGGTGTATTCCGGGGTGGACCGAAATGCTGCCTTCAAGATCCTTGAAGAATTGACTCTTTTGTTTCCAGATAGTAATCCCGAAATGCAGTACCAGCAACCTAGGTACCTTATAAAAGTAGGTCGCTTTGGCTACAAAATAGAAGCGCAACCTGTGTTCAATGCATTGAAGAAACAGTTTCCAACGACCCGAATTATTCAGGATAGATTTTTACGGAAGGAGTATGTACTTCCTAGTTCAACAGACCCCGATGCTACAGGACAAAATTAAATCGCTGGCAAGTGCCTATAAGGAAGAGGTAATTTCTTTTCGTAGGCATCTCCATGCCCACCCAGAGCTTTCGTTTAAAGAGTTTGAAACAGCCACTTTTGTAGCAAACAAATTAAAAGAATTTGGGATCACTGAGATTGAATCCAAGGCAACTACAGGGTGGTCGGCACTGATTAAAGGAAAAAATCCAGAGAAGAGAGTCGTGGCACTTCGTGCAGACATGGATGCTTTGCCGATTATTGAAGCCAATGAAGTACCTTACAAATCCCAAAACCCAGGGGTGATGCATGCTTGTGGACACGATGCACACACTGCGTCTTTGTTGGGAGCAGCTAAAATTTTGAATGAAGTCCGAGATCAATTTGAGGGCACCATTAAATTGATTTTTCAACCTGGTGAGGAAATAATTCCTGGTGGCGCTTCGCTGATGATTCAAGACAAGGTCTTGGAAAATCCACGACCTCAAGCAATTTTGGGCCAGCATGTCATGCCATTTATTCCCGCCGGTAAGGTGGGTTTCCGATCTGGATTGTACATGGCCAGCACCGATGAATTGTATCTTACTATCACTGGAAAAGGTGGACATGGAGCAATGCCTGAAACCTTCATCGACCCGGTATTAATTTCTGCACATTTGCTGGTGGCTTTGCAACAAATCGTCAGCCGTGTGGCCAATCCAAAGATTCCATCGGTACTTTCTTTTGGACGAGTGGAAGCGCTAGGAGCGACCAACATCATTCCCAATGAAGTCAAGATTCAAGGCACTTTCCGCACCTTGGACGAAGTTTGG
>JALRIY010000131.1 GCA_023255285.1 Algoriphagus sp. | reverse complement strand
CTTCGCCACCGTCATTGGTGTGCTTGTCGCTTGGCTGTTTGTGCAGCCGGCAGCAGAAATTGGGCCATTGGCACCTGCTATAGCTGGGATGTTTACCGGTACTTACATCGGTGGAGCGGTCAATTTTAGCGCAATAGCGCTGCACTATCAAGTAAACGAAGCGGGCAACCTATTTGCTGCGGCCACTGTCGTGGACAACCTGGTGGGTACCCCTTGGATCATTGCCTCGCTCATTTTGCCCAAGTATTTACAAAAGCTTTTTCCTCGTAAAAAACTTGCCTCTGCCGGTGCAGGGAAGCAGGTACGTGTCGCTGAAAACATCACCCTAAGTTCCCTAGCCGCCTTATTTGCACTCAGCTTGCTGGGTTTAGCATTGAGTCAAGTGCTTGTGGGTTGGTTTCCACAGGTACCCGAAATCATCTTTCTCACCTCCTTGGCGCTACTCTTGGCGCAGTTTCCGTCCGTACAGCAGCTGCAAGGCAAGCACACGGTTGGCTTCTTCTTCATCCTTTTATTTCTGGCAGTGATCGGTACCCTATGTGATCTTAGTGCCCTGCTGGGGGTGGGCGACCTGGCAATGACCCTGCTCTTATTTGTTGGGACTCTGGTGCTGGTGCATGGCCTCGTGATCTTTGGCCTTGGCGCTCTCTTTAAAGTAGACTGGGACGTGATTGCAGTAGCCTCACAGGCAAATGTAGGTGGCAATACCACCGCCATTGCTGCTGCCGAAAGCCTCGAACGTCCCGATTTGCTTATACCTGGCATGCTTGTGGGAAGTATTGGCAATGCGCTCGGCACTTATCTCGGGTTTGCGGTAGTTAGTCTGTTACTTTAATTTTATTTATTTTTCATTGCGTTTATCTTTCCTCGCCCAATATACCCATGGAATCTAGCCTTCTTACTGAACTCTTTCTCCCTTTTTCGCTTGCCGTCATCATGTTTGGCATGGGCCTTAGTCTGCGCCTAGAGGACTTTAGACGTATTGTCATTTACCCCAAGGCAGTAGGTATGGGCCTGCTCAACCAGCTTGTACTGCTGCCGTTGGTGGCGTTTGGCATTGCCATTGGCTTTGCTTTGCCTCCCGAACTCGCCGTAGGGCTCATGATCTTGGCTGCTTGTCCTGGAGGGGCTACGTCCAACTTGATTACGCACCTAGCCAAGGGAGATGCTGCCTTAAGCATTACACTCACGGCATTTTCCTCGCTGATCACAGTAGCTACAATCCCTTTTGTGGTCAACTATTCGATTGCCTATTTTATCCCTGGTGGTGAGGAACAGCAGTTGTCCGTGGTAGGTACCGTAATGTCCGTATTGCTAATTACCATTATCCCTGTGGCTCTGGGCATGCTTGTCTTGGAAAAAGCCCCTGCACGGGCTGCCAAATGGGATGGCCCTTTTCGAAAGTTATCAGCCGTGTTTTTTATTGTGATCATCGTGGCAGCCATTGCAAAGGAGCGAGCAAACCTCGTTCAATACTTTTTGGAGGCCGGTCCTGCTGCGCTAGCGCTAAATGTGGCCACGTTGGCGCTTGGATTTTTGATGGCAAAGTTGGTACGCCTCGATTTTCGTCAGGGTATGACGGTAGCCATAGAGTCGGGCGTCCAAAACGGCACCTTGGGCATCACTATTGCTGCTACGTTACTAATGAACTCTGTGATGACCATTCCTTCGGCGATTTATAGTTTGCTAATGTTTGCAACGGCGGCAGCGGTGATCTTTGTGGGAAATAATATGGCAAAAAAGGGAACGGCTTGAGAAAAATGCGATTTTTATTTACTCTTTGGCTGCTGCTGGGTGGAGGCCTAGAATTACAAGCTCAAGCCTACTTCAATGAGGCGGGGAGGAGAATTTTATACACCGAATACGAAGACAAGATTCTGTCGGGTCCCTACTTTGGGGTACCGGCTGAGTCGCCTGGTGATATGCGCCTGGTACACCGCATGCCAGTGGGGGTGACCAACGCCAAGTTGTTGTATGAAAAATTAGGGATGTTAGCTGATTTTCAGGAAGGTAAGCCCCTGGTGGTTATTTTTTATCCGGGCAAGGACGAGTGCAATTCTGCTGCTGCTATGTCGGACCCGAAATTGCTCCGTTCCAATTACAATGCAGTTCTCAAATATGCCAAAAAGTTTGGGACAGCCCCACCAGTTTATTTATACCAGCAAGCACATGGCTTGGAAAAATATGCAGGTATCCACTCTTGGATTCCTGATCCAGAAGGGATTTTTGCACAGTATTTTTTTCAATTCCCTTATCCATGTAAGAGCTTTGTAGTGATTAGTCCCAAAGGAAATTACCGAGCGATTTTGGGAGAGTTTCCCATTTCGCAAATTTCAGTAGCCCTCAAAAAACTATAATCAATTGAACACCTCTGTTCCCAAGCTACGGAAAGCCACACTTTCTGATTTGCCAGAGCTTTTAGCCCTGGCACGGACCTCTTTTTTGGAAGCATTTACCGTAGGAAATAAGCCTGAGAATGTGCAAGCCTATCTAGCTGAAGCCTTTACGGAGGAAAAGTTGACTAAAGAAATGCAGGAATCGGCTTCGATCTTTATTGTGGCAAGTTTGGATGGGAAACTCGTGGGCTACACTAAACTCAACTTAGCGGCTGCACAGGCCGATGTACAAGATCCTACTTCTGTGGAGGTGGCGCGCTTGTATACCTTGAAGGAAGTTTGGGGTACTGGGCTGGGGCAACTGCTCCTTGATGCGGGGATTAATTTTGCGAGGCAGGAGGGAAAAACTTGGCTATGGTTAGGTGTTTGGGAGCACAATGCCCGTGCAATTCGGTTTTATGAGAAAAATGGACTTCGCATTTTTGGAAGTCATCCCTTTCCCTTCGGGAATGAAATCCAAAACGATTGGTTGATGCGAAAAGGTCTTTGATCTAGCTTTGGGTCATTTCTTGCGAGTCAAATTATTGCGCAGTATTTTTGAAGAAAAAAAATGAAGCGCTACCTACTGGTTTTCGTTGTGCTATTCTCTTCCTGTACCCTAATTTTTTCTCAGGAGAAAGAGCCCATTGTCATCTTGATTTCGCTAGATGGCTTTCGCCACGATTATGTGGAGCGCTTTCAGCCCGAGAACCTGACCCGATTTATATCCGAAGGCACTGCTTCCAAAGGGCTTATTCCTTCTTTTCCCTCCAAAACCTTTCCCAACCACTACAGCATTGCTACTGGGATGCTTCCCGAGCACCATGGCTTGGTAGATAATGCCTTTTACGAGCCCTTCAAAGACCAAGTGTACACCATGGGCAATCGAGAGATTGTGCAAGATGGGTATTGGTATGGGGGCACTCCGATCTGGGTGCTGGCCGAGCAACATGGTATTAAAGCGGCGAGTTACTTTTTTGTGGGTACAGAAGCTCCGATTCAGGGAGTTCGTCCCAGTTATTACTACGATTACGATGGGGGAGTACCGAACTTGACCCGAATAGCAAAGGTATTTGACTGGTTACGCTTGCCTGTTGCGGAGCGCCCTCGACTGATTACGCTTTACTTCTCTGATATGGATGATACGGGTCATCGGTATGGGCCCAACAATGACTTGGAGTTGAAAAAAACTTTAAATCGATTGGATCATGAGCTTGGTGCCTTGTTTGAAGGACTGGAAAGCTTTGATCTTCCCATCCATGTGGTACTTGTGTCGGATCATGGAATGACAGAAGTGAAGCAGGAAAATTTAATTTTACTGGAGGAATTGACCGAGGGGATACAAGGGCGTGTGGTCAACAATGGCGCTTTGGCTCACTTGCATTTGGAAGACCCTAGGGAGAAGGAACGTGTAATTCAACTTCTTCAGGCTCGCCATCCAAATATTCTTATCGATGACCTAAGCACCACCGAAAACTACAAGGACTTGGCTGCTTTTCCCCAGCGCAAAGGGGACCTCCTGATTCTGCCAAAGCAAGGGTATTATTTGACTGATGTGCGGGGAAAAGTTCGCTATCAAAACAATGCCGCTCGCTTTCAGACACAGGTCTTTGGGGAGCATGGATTTACACCACGCTACGAGGATATGTACGGAATTTTTTATGCGAAAGGACCGCAGATCAAGGTAGGTTTGGAGTTGGAACCGTTTCAAAACATCCATATCTATCCACTTTTATGCCGAATTTTAAATCTTCCCCTGCCTGCAAATTTAGATGGGGATGCTTCGGTATTGGAATCCGTGCTCCATTAATTGGTTTCTTTTGAGTTAAAATTCTATTTTTAAATAGAGGCTATTTTTAGTATAATTTACTAAAATCAGTACTATCCATTCATTTTTTGTGGGATTTACTAATCCTCTTTTTTCAGCTAATAAAACTGGGTTTAAATACCAAAAATCTATTGCTCCATTGTGGAGGCTTTTCCTTTATTCCATTCGTTTACAACTATCTTTCATTCGCTTACCAGGCAGGAGAGGGAGCATCAAAAAGGGTGATTTTTTTACCTACTTTTTAATCTAGTTTTTTAAGAGGAAAGGGCAAGTCTTCTTAAGGGTGATTTTTTTAACTGATTTTTTAATCTGCTCCCTCTCCTGGCTTGGTGGAGATGATCGACAGCAAGAAGTGAAGTGACGCTAGTTTTTTAGAAGGGTTTAGGATTTCCACCCGGCATCATGCAAAAGGGGAGAAACTAATTTTTTAAAAATGAAAGCTTTAAAATTTAAAAATGTGTTGCTTATAGGGGTGTTTGCAGGCTTGTTTTCCCTACCTTCTCAGGCAGATGCCAAAATGTTTAGTCAGGAATGTGAAACGAAGGTTATTGGAGGAGGGGAATCGTGTGTTATAACAAAAACGATTTGCAAACAGCTTTTTTCCTGGATGAATGTGGAGACTAACGTTGATTACGGTGCCCCTAATTGTACTCATCTGATGTAGTTTATCTAGGGAGAGGGAATCCATCTCACCCTAATGTATGAATCAACCGATTATGAAAAAGATAGGCGTATTTTGTTTTATTAATTGGCTGACTTGGCATGCTGCGTTTTTGTCAAGAGGCTCAAGTGATCGAGTTGGCTCTTGTGGAAATCATCCCTACGGATAAGATTTTGGTGTATTCCAATTTTTCTAAAAAGTACAAGGAAAAAATTCAAATATACTAGGTCCTTTAGGTAGCATAAAACTGCTACCGTGTCGGGATTTAAAAATCCCAAAAAAGCTACTATTTTATTGGAGGGGTTAGAATTCTACTTCAATTACAATTAGACGGAAGATTCGTCTGGCTTCTACATACAGTCTGTGGTGGTGGGAGAAGATGGATTGCCGATTGGTGATGGAGTCGATTTTCCAGAAAAATACTTGGCGACGAGTAAATTTCGAAACCGTCTCTTTATTGATTTGTCCTCCAAGGGCATCCGCTTGGCTCCCCAAGAACGGGTGCTGCTGGGTATTCGGTTTTTAGAAAATGTCAATCCCGAAACGCCAAATGTGTTCAATTTTTCTGTTTTGAGCGGTGGGATGGAAGATTTCACTTACCTGTTGTACTGGGACGGTCGCTTACAGGAAAAAATATTCGATTCAGGAAAGCATTCGATGGGCCTCAAGTATTCGGTAGTGTACAAAATGAAGGAATAACTTAATTGGTAAAGGGGTAGGATTTCTTGGTGTCTTCCTTGATACTTGGCTAAGAACTCTAATCCCATCTTCCCTACCCCTCCGCATTCCAATAGGCCATCCGTTCCATGCGCTGCACCTCGAGCGAGTAGAAGCCAAACTCTTCCACGACCTTCCCTTCGATGCAGTAGATCGCTCGGCCTTTGAAGGGATACTGTTTGACCGTAGGAGGGAAGTGAACAGTGTCGATCCAATTCCCTTCCGAATCGATAAAGGTCCCAAAATTCATCACCTCCCCCTTGATCGTTCGGGTGTACTTGACGGTGACCAAGTAGCCAATTACCTGTACGATTTTCCCTAACCGCTGCGGCAGCTCCTTCGCCCTCACCCCTTGAATACTTGGATTCTGGAGCAAGTGGAAGGGGGATTCTAGTGGAAATTCCAAAATATCGATTTGATCCAAGATGTCTTGACGCACATCCAACTCCTCCAATACCGGCATCTGAGGAGGCAAGCTATCCCAGGAATTGCCGTCTGCCGAATGCACAAACAGTTCCTCCGTAGGTCGTGCTCCTACCTGCTTGTGGTGGAGAAAATGGGCCTCCCATAAGAGCTGCTGCTTGGGTTTTCCCGTAAACCGGAAGGCTTGAATCCGAATCAAAATCAACAGCTGTTCCAGTCCACAGGGGACTCGCCGTACAAAATCCTCCAGTCCTAAAAAAGGACCCTGAGCCTGCCGCTCCTGCAAGAGACGCTCCACGGTTCGTTTTTCAAGGTACTTCAGGTGGATCCAGCCCAAGTAGACGGTCGTCCCACTGATTCGAGTCAGGTACTCACTCTCGTTGAGGTGAGGGGCTTCTATCGTAGCCCCCTGCATGCGCAGCTCATGTACGTAAAATTCGGTGGAGTAAAACCCTCCAAAATTATTGATCACCCCTACCATAAATTCCAAGGGGAAGTAGGCCTTCAGGT
>JALRIY010000130.1 GCA_023255285.1 Algoriphagus sp. | reverse complement strand
AAAAAACAGAAAAGAAACAGTGCTAAAAAAAACTTTCTCATTCTTAACCCCTTGTACACTGCTCTATCTTGATTTTGTACCATTGTGAATTTACTGCTACCTAAATAACGGCCTAAATTGGATAAAATCAAGAGGACAACGTTTTTGATTGAAAATTACATCAATTGGAAAAAGAAATAAGATGGAAATGCAATGGAAATAAACCGAGCCGATAGGCTCGGTGGAATAACTGTTTAAATCGTTCGATCTGCATTCGCGGATCGGCCATATTTATTTGTACTTATTCCACGAGTTACACCCGCGGCTATGCTTAGTTGGATCTGCTCTAGCGGATCAGTCCACCGCGGCGGGTATTTCATATTTTTTTGTACTTGGTACAATCATTCATATACCAAACGATACACTACCCCATTCGTTTTACTCATCACATACAGGTGCTTAGAGGCATCTTGTCCAAACTTTAAATCCACACGGTTGTGGCCAACAAGCTCCTGAAGGGACATTTCTTTGCCTTGGTACCGAACCCCCCAGGTATATGCTACTGGTTTATCCACGCTCAAATCCACAAAAAACAATCTCCCAGAAGGAATGTCTCCAAACACGAATTTCCCTTTCAAAGGCCCTTCATTTACCTCATAACCGCCTATTACAGCTACCAACTCATCGTGTTCCAATTGAAGAGCAGGATACGTGACACCAAACTCCTTGTCTTCTTCAGGTAAAGGATATAGGGCCCTGAAACTACCAAAAGGATTGATGACAAAGGTTCCCTCTCGTATCGGCCAGCCATAAAAATTCCCTTCCACCACTTTATTTATCTCCTCTATGCTGTGCTGACCTATATCCGTTGTAAAAAGCTGCCCGGATTCATCCCAAAAAATCCGATTGGGATTACGAAAACCATAGGCAATTACCTCAGCTGCTTTCCCGTCTTTTCCAAAAAAAGGATTGGAAGAAGGTATTCCATACTTCCCATTTTTTCCGCTTCGTCCAAGAGGGTCAATACGCCAAATACTGCTATACATACCTTTTCCACCATGATTCGAAATTGCAGGAAAGCCTTTTTCAGCAGTTCCCCCATCCCCATAGCCTACATATAAGAGCCCATAATCGGCAGAAAATCCTTTTTTCGCATGAGGATTAAAAGTCAGTTCTTGCATTCCATGAGCTTGTGAAGCATTACTTATTCGTAACATCTCACGACTACTCCCCGAAAATTTAGTTGCCATTGGGTCATCTGCCTTCCATTCGGTCAACACCCACTGCATAAAAACTTTCAGACTGTCTGTATAACCCACATCTTCTTTGGCACTACCTCCTGGTTCGGTATGTGCAGTATAGAATAAGCCGTTGCTTAGAAAATCAGGATGAAACGCAAAGCTTCCCAGCCCAGTACCCCAGCCTGGTTTACTCACCATCTTGGGACGCAATTCCAATAACGGAAGGTACAAGGTTGGCTTTTGGCCCATTAAAACGTAAATTCCAAGGCGCTGGTCGTTGATTGCCAATCGATCTGTTCCTGGAATTGGCTCCATCTTGGTCATTTTAGCAAAGGGAAAAACAGAATCGGATGCCGGCAGCTGAGCAAAAAACTCCAGCTCGAGACGAATCCCAGAATCTTGGACTTTCTCAGGAATCAAATTGGACGTAGTATCCCCAGAAATAGGGATAGGAACAGTAGAAAAGGTGTGCAAGTAACTCAATAGTGCATCGAGATCTCCTTCTTGCAATTGTGGATAACTCGGCATTTCGCTGCGGTACTTCTCTAAAAGAGCCAGCGCTCTCGTATCCTTTTTGGCAATCATTTCTGCAGGATTCTGAATAAATGCACGTATCCACTCCGACGCCACTTGCCGAGTGAGACCACTTAAATTGGGTCCAATTGCATCTCCATCAAACCGATGGCAGGAGGAACAATTCTGTTCAAAAAGTTTCTTTCCTCTGAGAATTTGACTTGCATCTGTAGAAATATCCTTTCCAAACTCTTTTTTTGCGGGGTTGCATGCTACTAGAAACGACCCTAGTAATGCACACAAAATCATCATTTTATTCATAGATAAATAAAAAAGGAAATATAATAGAAATACAGTAGAAATAAACCGAGCCTACCTTCTCGGTAATATATCTGTTTCGATTCTAATTACAATTGGTTTGACACATGGAAATACCCGCCCCGGCGGGCGGGTATTTCTATTGTATTTCGTTTTGCCTATTTCACGGAGCGAAGCGGAGTCTTTTTCTACCCTATTTCAATCTTATTTCCCTTTGTTATTTCAAATCCGCAATCTTCACATGCGTCTTAATCAAATTTGAGCTTGCCTTGGCCACAAGCTTACCAGATTCCTTTCGAATTTCTGCTTCCCAGTGGTTTAGGTTGGAGCCAGAGCGAAGCAGTCGTGCGCTTACTTCCAAGCGCTCTCCAAGCTGTGCTGCCGATAAAAAATCCACCGACAGGTTAATACTCGTCATCAAAAACTCAGACCCTGCCACAAAATTTCCCATTCCAATCACGTCATCCAGCATCAAGGAAGCAATGCCTCCATGCAAGACACGTCCAGGATTGCACATATCTGCGCGTACTGTATAGCCAACCTTGATGGATTGCTGTTCCACAGCCAAAAGTGTCCCTGCTAACCAATTGCCTGCTGCAGAAGGAGTACGGTTCAAGGTCTTGCCGACCTGGGAACGAAAGTAATCCATGGGGGTAATCGAGGAGTTGTCCACTAGGGTTGGGGTTGGTTGAGGAGTCTAAAATAATCGGTCAAAACGGTTTTCAAAACTTCTTTCTCGGATTCTGTCTGCCAAAGTGGTAGTTCTTTATCCCGAAGCAACAAGCTAAAAGAGGCATCTTGCTGGAGTAAGGGCCACAATTGCTCCCCTAAGACTTTGTGGGCCGTATTTCCTCCCAAATCAAACGGGATTTGAATGACTCGATCCCCCAGGCTTACTTGTATTTGAATCGGATATTCTGCCCTTCCTAATTCAAAGAACAAGTAGGCTTCTTTCTGTTTGGAATGAAGTAAAAGGGAGGGAAAGAAGGAGGGAACCAAATCGGATTCCGACCGTTTCCCATGCCGATAAATTTCCATTCCCGCTTCTAGGCGGACTTCCCGATCGTAATGGATACTACGCAGATTGAGAAAAAAGAGCCTATCGGCATCTGCCACCTGGAAACTTCTCCCTTTTTTCGTATTGTCCGCCCGATACCCATCAAAAAGTGAGAAAACCAAAACTATCCCCAAGGCAGTCCCAAGAAAAATCTTCAAGATTTGGATCAAATCAGGAGTTAAAATGGGGGATTTATTCGGCATAAGAAAAGGGCTTTCCGTTTAAACCCGCAATTTTAAAGCTTTGTTGTGCTTTCATCGCACGTAGGACCCCGCATTCATATCGATGGAAGTACCAGTGGCATGATCTGCAAGGCCCGAACAAAGTAAAGTGACCATTGGGGCGATATCCTCTGGCCGAGTCAACTCCGAGAGTGCAATATCTTTTAAAGCGAAATCTTCCCCATACTGGGCCAAAATCTCGCTAGCCATGTCGGTACGGGTAAAGCCGGGGGCAATCAAAAATGCTTTGATTCCCTCTTTTCCGTAATGCCTCGCTATCGATCGCATAAGACTTACTAGCGCACCCTTGGATGCCGCATAGGCAAGGTAATCGGGCGTATCTCCACGGAAAGCAGCCCGCGAAGAGATCATTACAATCCGACCATTTCCCTGTAACCTAGCCTGATCCACAAACTCCTTGCATAAAATCCCTACAGCAGTAGCATTGACAGCCATCACCTGTTCCCAAATTGCAACCCAATCCGCCGTAGGAAGGGAATCAGAGGCGGAAGGTGAAATTCCGGCGTTATTAACTAGGGCAGTAATAGGCCCATACTTTTCCACCAAGCGGGGAATAAAACCGCTTACCTCAGTTGGGTTTGCCAAGTTGCAAGCCTCCAAATGGGCCATGGTAGGGAGTTCCGCTACTACAGCCTTGGCTGCTTTGACATTTGAATTGTAATGCACAATTACCTCTGCACCAGAGTTGGAGAGCTGTTGCGCTATGGCGCGCCCTATTCCTCGGGAAGCTCCGGTAACAAGAATTCGTTGGTTAGCGAGGGATATCTGCATGGCTTAACGGTCAAAATTGCGTTGAATCAAACCTGTAATATGCGCTAGATGATGCTTTCCATGCCAAGCATACATGAGCGCCACTTCCGCGAGAGTTTGGGTACGCTGCTTTTCTGGATGGTAATAGCTACGCTCAAAGTCTGCAGAGCTCATGTTTTCAAGCAAATAGGCCCATTTGGCATGAACCAAACGTATCGTATCTAGCGCATATTGTGCCGGAAGCTGGGAATCGGGTAGATTTGCCCATGCTCCTTCGTCATAGGCTTTAATGCTTGGATTTTCTTCAGTAAGTGCATGTTTAAAACGAAAAAGTGCTTGTCCATGGCTATCGGCACAATGATGAAGGAGCTGACGGATCGTCCAGCCTTGGGGTCGGTAAGGACTATCCAACTGAGTAGGTGTCAAAGAGCTAGCAACTTGAAATAAGGCCGTTGGGAACTCCGATATTTGTTCAACAGCTGAATTAATCGTCTGCTTATCAATGGTTTGTGGAACAGAAAATTTTCCAATGGGGTACTTTAAGGAATCTAAATCAGGATGCATAAATAGGTAAATTAACGACCACCGGCAGCGATGGTAGCCAAATCTACAAGTTTTGCACCACCTTCCAAAAGAGCCGTTGCTGCAGCGCATAACGTTGCTCCCGTAGTCAAAATATCGTCAACCAACAAAATACGTAATTCTTGAATTGTTACACTCGGCTGCAATTCAAACACATTTTCTACGTTGGTGAGGCGTTGCAAGCGAGATTTATTGGTTTGGGTATCGGTAAATTTTCTCCGCACTAATAATTCGCTGTAGGGGATTCCTAGGGATTTGGAAAGACCCCTGCCAAAGCACTCACTCTGGTTGTAGCCTCTACGTGCTTTTTTTAGTGGATGCAAAGGGACCGCCACCACCACATCCCAAAGACCTGAAAATCCGTTTAAGTCTAAGATACTACCGTACATGCGACCCAATTCTTCACCTATTTCGGGTTGGTTTTTATATTTTAGCTGATGAAGCAAATTTTGACTTCTGCCTTTTTTGGAAAAATGGAGAAAAGCAATCACACGATTTACTGGCATTAAGCCTTGTAATTTGCAGGTCAATTCGTTATCAAAAGGCCTTAAATGAAAATTAGCCCGAGGAAGTAGGCCTTTACAGACGGTACAAAGACATGCTTCAAACTCAAAAAGAGCTTGTTTGCAAAGAGGACAATTTCGTGGGAAAATAAGATCTAAAAAATCTTTCCAAAAAAATAACTGCATCGCTAAAAGATAGGTTAACCTCCAATGGATGTATAAGCCGTATATTTGCCCATTGGACTGCATAAAAGAATAAGATAATGAATCTATTTGAAGAATTCAACGACTATAGAAGCAAGATGAATGAGCGCATCTTGGCCGAAGACAACAAGGTCATCAAACGCTTTTTCAATTTGGACACGAATACCTATGCCGACGGAGAATTAGACGTTAGAACCAAGGAAATGATCGGCTTAGCATGTTCCATGGTCCTCCGTTGTGACGATTGTATCAAATACCATTTGGGCAAGTCATTTGAGGCTGGTGTGGGTCGCAAAGAAGTCTTTGAAGTCTTTTCCATTGCCATGGTGATTGGAGGCTCTATTGTCATTCCTCACCTTCGCCGTGCAGTAGAATACTGGGAGGAGCTTGAAAAATACGGTCATAAAGATGTTTAAACGGGATCTAGACTTAGAAAAACGCTGGAGCCGATTACTAGATGGCCTCCAAGAAACCATTGGTAAGAAACCCAATGACCTAAATGGGGTATTGTTTTTAATTGGAGTACAGGAATTGGGTCAAGGTACCCGGCCGTTTACCAAGGAACAAAAACAAGACCTCATGCACATTGCGGTTTGCAAGGTGCTCAGCTATGGGGGTTTTTACAGCTTAGACTTTGTGGATCAAGAAGGGTGGCCCCATTGGAAATTGGAAAAAGAACTGCCTCATTTTGACCTTTTAGAACAAGAAAAACTACTGAAATTGCAGGTAATAGAGTATTTTGAAAAAGAATATCAACTAGAAATTTGATGAAATTAATATTGTAAATTGGGGTGAAGTACCTAATTTTGACATGATTATAAATGCAACCAGTTTAGGTTTAAAAAATGAGACAATTAATTTGAACACTTCCAATATTGGTAATGAAAAATTGTTTTATGATGCCATTCATGAAGACCAGTCACACTTTGTCCATGCAGATGAAGTGTTGGAGTCTTGGAGAATTGTTGATGATTTGTTATGTACTGGTGAAAAGTGTCGTTTAAGAACGCAACCATATATCTACCATGGTGGATTGTGGGGGCCAATGCATAAAACAGAAATGATTACTAAGTGGGATTATCCACTCAAACTTAAATAGGAGTTTATATGAAAGTAGGACTAATC
>JALRIY010000012.1 GCA_023255285.1 Algoriphagus sp. | reverse complement strand
AAACAGCGGATCGAACTATTTTCATTGGGCAAGCTTACTTCTTCGTCGGTGATGTAAAATTGATTTAGTTGCCCTGCACAAGATGCTTTATCTGTAAAATCTACCCCTTCTGGATTTTGAAGTGCCTCGTCAGCCGCAACTTCCACAATCAGATTTCGGATTTCGTGAAAGTTTGTCATTCCGCCTGTAGAACCTGAAAACCCAATCTTTAAATTCTTTGGGGCAGGAAACTGATACGCACCATCAAAAATAGTCACCATACGAGGTTTATTGAGTTCGGTGGTGACCTCCATCGTGAGCTTCAAGAAAAATCCGGGCCCACTAACATTGGGTTGTAACTCCAAAAATACTTTCCGGTAACCCGGTAAGCTAGGATCTGTAACCCTACTGGTCCCTGCGCCCCCAGAACTTATCGTAAATTGATCTCCTGCATTTAACCCATCTTTATCAGCCCCCACTTCATTCGTTCTCCTACCTACTACAAAAGGATAACCCTGACTAGAAGGTCCTCTAAGTACAATAGCATCTGGAGCTCTTCCATTTTGGTCCACCACAGAGAAAGAGCCTAATCGACCCTCTTGATTCGTTCCAAACCCTCCATATTCATCAAACCCAATCCCTAAATAGGCATTGGACAACCCAGGCTCTTGGTTACGAGGAGCATACCCTAATGATCCTCCAAATCCTCCCGCATTGAAGGTGGGTGTATCCCCATCAAATAAAAAAACTGTTAATCCATCGGCTAAAAATTGTCCTGTTCCACCATAACTGAAATATTCAAATTCCGCCTTCAAACCATAGGTAGATGGAAAAGGGATATCTAAATAAATATGACCTCGTTGATTTAGTTGATTGGATGTTAAACGCAAAACACCTTCAGTCAATCGCGCATCACCCCCAAAAATAGTAGTAGCTTGCGTATTTGGTGTTTGAAAGGTCTCACAATACGGAAACCCTACTTGTCCCCAAACTTGGGTCAGGGGCCCAAATAACATGCATACAAAAATAAAATTGAAGATTTGCTTCACAAGCCCACAGATAAAACCCTAAATAACAGAAGTAAGGTCTAAAAAAAAAGCTCTTGGCATGTTAAGGCCTAGAGCTTTTCATTCGGGATGTATTTTTTTTAACGCAAAATAGTTTGTGTACGGTCTGGTCCAACAGATACCAACTTGATGGGTACATGCAGCTCCTTTTCCAGATAGGTTACGTAATCCTTCAAAGCCGTCGGAAATTCCTCGTAGGTATTCACCCCATCCAAAGTACAATACCATCCCTTCATCGTCTTGTATACTGGTTTGATATCAAGTTCATTGATTTCAAAAGGTAACTTTTCAATCTGCTCTCCAGAAGGCAGTTCGTAGGCTGTACACACCTTGATCTCTTCAAAAATATTGAGCACATCCGCCTTCATCATGAACAACTGAGTGACCCCATTGATCATAATAGAATACTTCAATGCCGGCAGATCCAACCATCCACATCGTCTAGGACGGCCAGTGGTACTTCCAAATTCATTCCCTTCTTTACGCATCTCCTCCCCTGTGCTATCCATCAATTCCGTAGGAAAAGGGCCAGATCCTACTCGCGTACAATAGGCTTTAAATATTCCAAAAACCTCCCCAATTTTAGAAGGAGCTACCCCTAAACCGGTGCAAGCTCCAGCCGTCATGGTGTTGGAACTCGTCACAAAGGGATAGCTACCAAAGTCAATATCTAGTAGCGAACCCTGTGCTCCCTCAGCCAAAATTCGTTTATTTTCCTTCAACGCATCATTAACGGTGTATTCACTATCAATAAGCGGAAGCGTTTTAACAAATTCAATGGCCTCAAAAAATTGACGCTCCATCTCTTCCAAAGCATCCAATGGATAGTTGTAAAACGAAAGCGTTGACTTATGCTTGCCTAATAGCACTGCATATTTTTCCTTAAAGTCAGGGCTAAGAACATCCCCTATCCGGAGTGCAGATCGACCAATTTTATCTTGGTAGGTAGGACCGATTCCTTTCAAGGTAGACCCAATCTTTTTATCTCCTTTTGACTGCTCATAGGCAGCATCCAAAAGCTTATGCGTAGGAACGATGATCGTTGCCTTCTTTGAAATAACTAAATTTTTACGGTAATCAATTGAGAATTTTCCCAATGCTTCAATCTCTTTTTTGAGAATGATCGGATCTAAAACCACCCCATTTCCAATGATATTCAGAATTTGAGAACGAAAAATACCAGATGGTATTTGATGTAGCACATGCTTAATGCCATCAAACTCCAGGGTATGACCCGCATTTGGGCCTCCTTGAAAACGCGCAACCACCTCGTATTGAGGAGCAAGCACATCTACAATTTTCCCCTTTCCTTCGTCTCCCCATTGGAGGCCTAACAATACATCCATTTTCATTTGATGCAATTTCTATGTGTTTTTTTGTGATTTTTAAAGGCCGAAATTTGCGATAAGGCAAAAGAAAACCAAACAATGCAGACTTTTATTCTGCTAGGAGGTGAAATTGAACTGAAAAAGATCCGCCAAAAGAAGTCAATTACCGGCGAATCCTACCTGCTCCACCGAGTCCAAAACCTTGAATATGCCGTTTAATTTCGTGATCAACAAGAGTTTCTTGACTTGCTCTGAGGGTGCAGTTAATAGCAACTCCCCGTCAACTTGCTTCATTTTTGTGAGTAAAGTAATTAATAGGCCCAAGCCACTAGAACTAATATACCTTACCTGCTTCAAATCAATAATTACTGTTTTTATCCCTTCTTCCAACGCATCACTCACAAGCTCTGCAATCCTTGGACCTACTTCATCCCCTATCAAATCTCCTTCCATAAAGATGTAAACACGGGTGGCCTCTTTTTTTTGAGTATACTGTAGTCTCATGTTAGCTCGCTTTGTTTTGACAATTTTCTTTCTTGCAGTTTCCGTACAAGATTAAAGAATGGTGGACTACCTGAAAATTCAACACCTCGGCAACAGTAGTTTGAATAGTTTGTATTCTCGGGTCACAAAACTCCAATACTTTATTGCAATCTATACAAATCAAATGGTCGTGCTGCTTAAACCCGTAAGACTTTTCAAATTGTGCCAGATTCTTGCCAAATTGATGTTTGGTAACCAAATCACATTCGACCAATAAATCTAAGGTGTTGTAAACCGTGGCTCTACTCACCCGGTAGTTTTTGTTTTTCATGCTGATGTAAAGTCCTTCTACATCAAAATGCCCTGTTCGGCTGTAAATTTCCTCTAAAATCGCATACCGCTCAGGAGTTTTCCTGAGCTTTTGAGTCTCTAAATAAGATGTAAATATTTTTTTTACTTCTTCAAAATGAGAGGAATTCAACGCCATGGGAGATGATTTTTTTCAAATATAACGGATACTCCAGTGAAAAGATACTTTCAATCAAATCGAGAAACTTTTATCACCCCTTCGATGAGCTGAAGATTTTGAATCAAATGATCCAAATGCTCAGTATTATTCACATATAATTTAATCGTTCCTTCAAAAATCCCTTCATCCGAATCTACAGTAATTGATCGCATGTTAACCTTAAGTTCATTTGAAATCAGTTTAGTCAAATCATTGATCATTCCTACTCGATCTGTTCCTACGATTTGAAGCCCTGCTAAAAAAGCAATTTCTTTTTGACTCGTCCAGCGCGCCTTAATTACCCGATTCCCATGATTGGAGAGCAATTCCAAAGCATTTGGGCAGGATGTTCGATGAATTTTGATCCCCTCGTTGATCGTCACAAAACCAAACACATCATCCCCAGCGATAGGATTACAGCATTTGGCTAAATTATAATCGACCACATCCATGTCCTCGCCGATTAGTAGCTGATCATGCTCAGGTCCTTTTAACGTTTTGATTTCTCGTGTAAATGAAGGCTCATCTTGTACCTTTTCAATGGACTTAGACTTACTTTTTTGACCCTCTTTAAAATCTTTAAACGATTTTATTGAGGTGGGATCAATGATTCCTCTACCTACCCGGTAATAAAATTCATTGACCGTCTTCAGCTCAAAATAGGCCCTCAATTGCTCTATTACCTCTGAGGAGAATTCCAACTTCATGGATTTTAATTTGCGCTGTACAATCTCTCTTCCATCTAGAATAGATGACTTCTTTTCTTCTCGTAACGCATCCTTAATCTTAGCCTTCGCTCGGGAAGTAACTACTTGTTGCAACCAATCTTCAGTGGGCTTTTGTTTGCTTGATGTAAGGATCTCAACTTGGTCTCCATTTTTCAATTGATAGCTAATCGGAACCAACCGTTGATTGACTTTGGCTCCAATACACTTGGCCCCTACCATCGTATGAATTTCAAAAGCAAAATCCAGTGCAGAGGCCCCCTTAGGAAGCACCTTCAAATCCCCTTTGGGTGTAAAAACAAATACTTCATCGTTAAACAAATTCCCTCTGAAATCATCCATAAATTCAATGGCATTGCCATCGTTGGATTCAAGCATACTGCGTACTTGATTGATCCAATCGTCTAATCCAGGACCAGACTTTCCGGAGGCATCTCTTTCCTTATATTTCCAATGTGCCGCATACCCACGCTCCGCAATTTCATTCATTCTGCTGGTTCGGATTTGCACTTCCACCCATTGACCAGTGGTGCTCATTACCGTAGTATGCAGGGATTCGTACCCATTGGAGCGCGCGGTGCTTATCCAATCCCTGAGTCGATTGGGATTGGGACGGTAAAAATCTGTAACGATGGAATACGCCTGCCAACAATCAGCCTTTTCATTTTCCAAATCGGAATCAAGAATGATTCGAACCGCAAAAAGATCAAACACCTCTTCGAAAGGGATGCCCTGGTTTTTCATTTTATTGTAAATTGAATAAACTGATTTGGGACGCCCCTTTATGGTAAAGCGAAATCCCTGTCGAAGCAATTCCTCCTCTACCGGTTGAATAAAAGTTTTGATAAACTTATTACGGTAACTCTTCGATTCATTTATCTTTTGAACAATATCCCGATACGTATCCGTATCTGTGTATTTGAGATACAAATCCTCTAGCTCTGACTTAATCGTATACAAGCCCAGACGATGGGCCAAAGGAGCATACAGATACATGGTCTCAGAAGCAATCTTCAGCTGTTTATTTCGAGGCATACTTCCTAACGTCCGCATGTTGTTCAGTCGATCGGCCAACTTGATCAAAATCACCCGTACATCGTCGGAAAGGGTCAATAACATTTTTCGGAAATTTTCCGCTTGCTGAGAGCTTCCGTAATCAAAAACACCGGAAATTTTTGTAAGCCCATCAATGATCGTCATGACCTTCGTGCCAAATTCACGGTCAATATCCTCCAACTCCAGGTCGGTATCCTCTACTACATCGTGAAGTAGAGCTGAAATTATAGATGTAGTTCCAAGACCAATCTCCTCTACGCAGACGAGGGCAACTTCCAATGGATGGTAAATGTAAGGCTCTCCAGACTTTCGACGCATGTCTTTGTGAGCCTCCAATGAAATCGTAAATGCCTTCTTAATCAGCTTAGTATCTCCTGGCTTAAGAATCGGCTTGGCCTGACGAAGTAACTTCCGATACCGTTTTAATATTTCTTGGCGCTCTACTTCTACGTCTGCTTGGATCATTTAGGGTGATTTTGAGTTTTCAAATTTGACAGGTAATCGAACAGGATTCCACTTTTTTTGGAAATTTTTTTTCAATGCCTTGCAGTAAATTAGAATATGTCTATACCTTTGCATCCACAATTGGAAAAGAGCTCTCTTTTTCTTTTGGTCACATGCGGATGTGGCGAAATTGGTAGACGCACTAGACTTAGGATCTAGCGCCGCGAGGCATGGGGGTTCGAGTCCCTCTATCCGCACCCTACAAGCCCTCAATCCCTCCCCTGTAGTACAGGAAAGAGATTGGGGGTTTTTAATTCAACACCAGATAATTGAACATACTTTGGAAATTACAGTAGACAAGCACACCGCAAATCAAGCTTCTATTAAAATTAAACTAATTGAGGCAGATTATCAACCTAAGGTTGACGCAAAACTTAAAGACTACGCCAAAAAGGCCGTAATTCGAGGCTTCCGTCCTGGAAAAGCGCCAGTGTCCATGGTAAAAAACATGTATGGCGTTTCTCTTTTAGTAGAGGAAATCAATGCCCTGTTGGGAGAATCCCTGAACAACTACCTCAAAGAACAATCCTTTAAAGTGTTAGGTGAACCCTTACCTGTAGAAAAAGTGGAAGCATCCATCGACTGGAAAAATCAAAAGGATTTTGAATTTGAATACAAAATCGGTTTTGTTGAGTCTATTGAGGTGAAATTGGACCAGTCTCTTAAAGGAATCACCTACCGCATTAAAGTAGATCAAAAATTAATTGATGAGACCATCGAAAATCTAACCTCACAGTACGGCGAAAGCACCAATCCTGAAGTTTCAGAAGCAGGTGACTTTGTCTATGGAGACGTAAAATCTACTAGTTCAGACTTCTCAAAAACTGTCTCATTAGACACCACCAAACTTTCTAAAAAATTAGCAGGCAAGTTTGTCGGCTTGAGCAAAGAGGCGGTAGTGGAATTTCAAAGTAAGGAAGTTAAAAACGATGAATGGACTGCTGGTTTTGGTTTTTCAGACCAAGAAGGGGAAGCTGCCAAAGGTGGTTATACTTTTACAGTGAAAAATATAAATCGGAAAGCAAAAGCAGAGCTTAACCAGGAATTTTTCGATAAAATTTTCGGACCAGATCAAGTAAAAACTAAAAAAGAATTTGAAGATAAGGTAAAAGAAACACTTCAAGGAAACTACGATAAAGAATCCAAGGTGTTTACCGAAGAAGAATTAAAGAAATTAGTAGTTGAAAAAACTAGTCTTGCCCTTCCAGACGATTTCCTCAAGGAATGGTTGATCAAAGCCAACGAAGGAAAAGTAACTGAAACCGAAGTCGAGCAAGAATACCCGCTCTATGCCAAGCAGCTATCTTGGTCACTTATATCTAACCAAGTGGCTAAAGAAAATGGAATTCAAGCAGAGCACGAGGATGTCATTGAAAAAACTAAGGAAATGATCCGTGAGCAATTTGCATCCTCAGGATTAGGTTCCCAGCTTGAATCCAGCATGGATTTATTCGTGGATAATTACCTCAAAGGAAATGAGGGCCAAAATTACATGAACTTGATGACGTCTGTTCTCAATGAAAAGGTTTTGGCAATGATTCAAGAGAAAATAAAAATGACTGAGAAAAGTCTTACGATAGACGAATTCAAGGAACTTTTAGACAAGTAATCGAATTATAAACTATATTGAAAAGTCCTTTTTTAAAGGACTTTTTTAGTTTTGTACCTAGAACAACTAAGACATGATCAACAAGGAAGAATTCAGAAAATACGCCATTCACAACCAAGGCGTTAGTGGTACGGCCTTTGACCAATACACTACCCATATCGAAAATATGACTCGTTCAGTAATTGAGGAAAGACCGCAGAATTTCAGAGAGATTGATGTCTTTTCCCGCCTAATCATGGACCGAATTATCTTTTTAGGGACTGGGGTTGATGACCATATCGCCAATATTATTGTAGCCCAATTACTCTTTTTGGAATCTGTAGACTCCAAAAAAGACGTTTTACTTTACATCAACAGTCCAGGTGGTTCTGTAACGGCTGGATTAGGCATTTACGATACCATGCAATACATTGGCCCAGATGTAGCTACTATATGTACTGGAATCGCCGCTTCTATGGGGGCTGTATTACTTGCAGGCGGAGCTAAAAACAAACGTTCTGCATTGCAGCACTCTCGTGTCATGATCCACCAGCCTTCTGGCGGCATGCAAGGTCAATCCACAGACATGGAAATCTCCTTGAAACTCATCCTTGCCATGCGTCAGGAATTGTACCAAATCTTGGCCAACCACACCGGTAAATCCTTTGAGGAAATCGAAAAAGACTCTGACCGAGACTACTGGTTGCGCGCACCTGAAGCCAAAGAGTATGGCTTAATCGATGAAGTATTGGTTAAAAAAACTACCTAATGGCTCAAATTACATGCTCCTTCTGTGGGAGAAATAAAAAAGACGTAGACTTAATGGTATCGGGAATCTCTGCCCATATCTGCAACTTCTGTATTGAACAAGCCCATGAAATTGTGGGTGAAGACAAGAAAAATAAGAAGTCTACGACTACGCCTGCCTTCCAACTTAAGAAGCCAAAAGAGCTCACGCAGTACCTGGATCAATATGTCATCGGACAAGAAGATGCCAAAAAAGTACTAACCGTAGCAGTTTACAACCACTACAAGCGCTTGCAGCAAAAGGAAGAAGCCGACGAAATCAAGATCGAAAAGTCCAACATTATTATGGTGGGAGATACAGGAACAGGAAAAACCTATCTTGCCAAAACCCTAGCCAAGACCTTGGAAGTCCCTTTTTGTATTGCAGACGCCACCGTATTAACCGAGGCAGGCTATGTAGGGGAAGATGTGGAAAGCATCCTTACCCGACTACTTCAAGCCGCAGACTACAAAGTCGAAGAAGCGGAGCGAGGGATTGTCTATATCGACGAGGTTGATAAAATTGCCAGAAAATCAGACAACCCCTCTATTACTCGAGACGTGAGTGGTGAGGGGGTTCAGCAAGCCTTACTGAAGCTGCTGGAAGGCACTGTAGTCAACGTTCCTCCTCAAGGTGGCCGTAAACATCCCGATCAAAAGATGATCGCTGTCAACACCGAAAACATCCTTTTCATCTGTGGGGGTGCTTTTGATGGAATTGCAAGACACATTGGTAAACGGATGAATACGCAACCTATGGGATTCAATTCGGCCTCCACCAATGCAACTGCTAACAGAGAAAACCTCCTCCAATATGTGACTGCCCAAGACCTAAAAGCCTTTGGATTAATCCCGGAATTGATTGGAAGGCTCCCTGTTTTGACCCATTTGGATCCATTGCACCGATCTACCTTAAAACGAATACTCACTGAACCAAAAAATGCATTGGTCAAGCAATATGCAAAACTGATGTCAATGGAAGGGGTAACACTCACTTTTGATGAGGGAGCACTCGACTTTATAGTAGATAAGGCTGTGGAGTATAATTTAGGTGCGCGTGGCCTTCGATCCATCTGTGAAGCGATCGTCACCGACGCGATGTATGAAATCCCATCAGATAAAAGTATAACCACCTTACTTATTGATGAAGACTACGCACGGTCCAAGTTTGACAACTCGAAATTTAAGCAACTGCAAGTAGCTTAAATGAAAACCCCGATATTTTCGGGGTTTATTTTTTTGCAATTGATTCCAAAATTAACTGAGCTACCTTATCTGAAGCCCGTGCCTCCCCGATTCGCTCCCGAATCCTTGTATACCCTTCCAAAATCTGTTTGCGACGCTCCGTATGATACAATAGTAGTTGCAACTCGTCTTGAAGGTTTTTAAGTGAAAAATCATTTTGGATCAATTCCCGCACCACCTGCTGGCCTGCAATTAGATTGGGAAGGGAAATATAAGGCACACGAATCAATCGCTTCCCAATCTGGTAGGACAACCAAGAAGTACTGTAAACAACAAGCTGAGGCACGTTAAAAAGGGATGTCTCCAAAGTAGCTGTACCAGAAGTAACCACCGCCGCAGTTGCATGGGACAGTAAATCGTAGGTTTGATTGTAAATTACTTTGATCCCTTTCGCTTGGGCTAATTCGTAAGTAGCTACTGGTAGGCTATCTACCCCAGCAACTACAAATTGCACCTGAGGAAAATCAGGTACTAAGGCGATCATCTTTGCCAACATGGCACTGACTTCTTGGGCTCTGCTACCTGGCAGTAAGGCAACAATGGGTTGGGTAGAGAGTTCGTTTTTATTGATGAAAAAATCGTTTGGCGTAAACTTCTTTATTTCATCTAACAAGGGATTGCCTACATACTGAACGAACATCCCAAACTTGGAAAAAAAATCGGGCTCAAATGGCAAAATAGAATATACTTGATCCGTACTCGCTTTTAATTTTAATGCCCGCTTTTGATTCCAAGCCCACACTTTGGGAGGAATGTAATAATGCACAGGAATCCCATGCTGAGTTGCAAATGCTGCTATTTTCATATTAAACCCCCCAAAGTCTACAAGAATTACTGCATCCGCGTGGTAATTGAGTAAATCTTTTTTGACTAGTGTCAAGGCTTTAAGTACTTTCCGGAAGCCAAAAATCACCTCTATAAATCCCATCAGAGAAACTGAATTATAGTCTAAGGCTAGTCGAACACCCGCATTTTTAGAGTAATTTCCTCCCATACCTCGAAACTGAAGTTTGGAATTCATGGACTTTAAAGAAAGCACCAAATTACTCGCATGAAGGTCACCCGAGCGTTCTCCAGAAATGATGTAAATTTTATCCACCGTACGTATGTAGCGCTTAAAAAAATAAAAGTAGGCGAAACTGCCTACTTCCCAAAAACATCCCTTCTAAATCCCACTTTATTCTCCCATGTATTCCACAAAATTTCGAGGAGTCTCGTACAAAGTCAGCTTGTACAAAGCGCCTGTAGATGTAATTTCTTTTACCGCAGGAGCCAAAATCTTCCAAAACTCCATCACTAACACCTCACAACTCGCAAGCTTACCTTCCATAAAGTCGACATCGAGGTTGAGATTTTTATGATCTACCTTGTCGATCAACAAGCGTTTGGTTACCTCAGAAAGTTCTTTTAAATCTACTACGAAGCCGGTATTTGGGTCAGGATTTCCTTTGACCGTTACAATCAATTCGAAATTATGGCCATGCCAATTGACATTCGCACAAGGTCCAAATACCTCATAATTTTTTTCTTCGGACCAGTTAGGGTTCCAAAGTTTGTGCGCAGCATTAAAATGTTCCTTTCGCGAAACGTAAATCATGTCTTGAGTGGACTAAGGCACAAAAGTAAAAAAAAATAGGAAGTATACTCCCTCTTACTTTCGGAAAGTATTTCGGATCCTTCTATTCTATTCTAATCAATATGATTATCCCCTTTTTCACCATTTACCTAATAAAATAAAGTTTGTAGTTCAATCAGGTGAGCTATGGTCTACGAGCGATCGTCAGCCAGCAGACTGTGGTCTATGGACCATTTGCAGGTTTTAGTACTCCTGCCGGAACTCTAGCATAACTACGGATAATTATTTAATCAATTCTCAAAAAAAATAACTCAATTCACTCTCAAGAAATTTATTCAGGATTTAATTAATTTCAATCGTTATTCTTCTGTTTTTAGCTTGATTGGCTTTGCTAGTATTTGGAAGCAAGGGCTCTCGAGAACCCATCCCAGCGACCTTTATTCGATTGGAAGAGATTCCCACAGTTTCCAAATAAAACTGAACGCTTTTTGCACGCTGCAAACTCAATTTAAGATTGTACTCTTCTGATCCAATAGTATCCGTATGTCCAGCGACCAGAATAGAAACGCTGGGATTTACTCGTAAAAATCGTTCCAGACGACGTAGCGAACTTAAAGATTCCTGCTTCAGCTCAAAACTATCAAAATCAAAAAATACGTTATCAAAAACAAATTCTTCCCCCAAAGCAATCGGGATTAATTCCACCTTTAAATCCTTAACATTTTTGATAGAATCCCGCTGGACATTGTAAATTTTTGGCAAAAACCCATCTTTTTCTACATAGAGACCTGCTTCTGACCACTCAGGATACAACATGATAAAAGAGCCGTTTTTACTTTCCGATTGAAATTGGTAACGAGTACTGTCATTGGCTAAAGAAACTAGAGAAAGGCTCGCAGAAATAGGGGCTCCAGTTTTCGCATGAAACACCTTGCCTTCCGTGACCGTAAGTTTTTCCCCAAGGTCAATTTGCTCAGGAAATTTAAACCGATACAGATAGGCTCGATCTTTCAATTGAGGAGAAGTAGATAACTCACTGTAGTATGCATAATCTTTTTGAGCAGTAATGAAAAGTGCAACCTGATCCTGCTGATCATTGATTGGAAGCCCAAGGTTTTCTGGTTCTTTAAAGCCCCCTTCCGATACCCTAGAGAGAAATATGTCCATCCCCCCAAATCCTAAATGCCCATCCGAAGCAAAAAAAAGCGTCTCATTATTGAAAAATAAAAAGGGTGAAATTTCATCCTTAGGAGTATTAATCGGGGATCCCAAGTTTTTTGCATCTGACCAGCTCCCGTCCGCATTTCTTACCGAATACCAAATGTCATTTCCACCCAATCCTCCACGTCGATCTGAAGAAAAGAATAATAGCCTCCCGTCGGCGGATAAAGATGGCTGTGAATCCCAAAATGAAGAGTTGATGCGGACACCCATGTTCTTTGGCTCCTGCCACTCTCCCTCCATCTTTTCCGCACTGTATAAATCACAGCTTCCTTGACTATCAGGCGCATCACAGGAAGTGAAGATTAAAAAATTACCATCGGCGGTAATTGAACAGGTTCCCTCATTAAAAGAAGAATTAATTTTGGATGAAATACTTTGAGGGAGTGTCCATCCCTGTTCAAGCAATAACTGAGAGAAAAAAATATCTTCTTTATCTGAAGTAGTCGTCCCTGATCTTCTAGTAAAAAAAAGCTGCTTCCCATCTGCTGTCAATACTGGAAAATATTGCAAAGCAAATTCATTCAACGGGGATGGAAGTATCTCCTTTTCAATCGTCATTTTTAATGGTAACTGCTGACGGATAAAGTCCACCTGCTCCTTCATTTCTAAAAAATAGTCTCCTTTTCTGAAAGCCTCATTAGCACCTATTTCAACTCGTGTAAACTCCATAGAAGCTTCTTCAAATCGACCTTGCTTCAAATAAATGCTGGTAAGGAGCCAGGAAAAATCAACGAGATATTGACTTTTTTGAGGAAGGACAGCAGTTTTCCCTTGTAGACATAGCGCCTCTGCTTCAGAAAACCGACTTTGACTGATTAATAACTGGACTCCTTTTTGATAGGCTTCAAAAAAAACTGCTGATCGCTCCCAAGCTGCTTGATATTTTTGCAAAGCCTCAGAATACCGTTTCAGGTAGCGTAAATTTTCTCCCTCCTCAAAAAGTCGAATCGCCCTTCCATCCGTCACCGAATAGGTCTGTGCCTCGGCTGAAAAAGCCAATAACGTCAAAAAAAGCACCAGAGCGAGTTTAGACATGGACTTAGGGGATATCCATAAATTTATGCGTTTGTAACGAAATTTTCCAGTTTGGGTTGTTTTTTATGAAGTCAATCAATTCAGGAAGACGCTCGTTTGCCCTGCTCCACTCGGGTTGAAGACGAAGTTCACATTCCGAACCGACTTGCGTCGCATGCTTCTGGGCAAAAGTCAAATCACTCGGGTGATACACAACCACCTTAAGCTCATTGGCCACCTTGTAAATGGAAGGATGCGGCTTTTTGAATTTTTTTGGAGAAAAACATACCCAATCAAAATCGCCTGAAAATAGATGCGCTCCAGAGGTTTCCAAATGTGTACTGAAGCCTTTGGACTTCAATAGCTGGGTTAAAGGTCCCAAATCGTACAACAGGGGCTCTCCTCCCGTAATGACTACCAATCTTCCTGGGTAGGCTAAGGCATCTGAGACAATTTTTTCAATGGGTAGGATCGGCCATTTACCTGCTTCCCAACTTTCTTTGACATCACACCAAACGCAACCGACATCACAGCCACCTAGCCGTATGAAATAGGCTGCATGCCCTGAAAATCGTCCTTCTCCTTGGATAGTGTAAAAGGCCTCCATCAATGGAAGCTGTAGCCCAGCGGCTACTAATGCGGATGTGCTCATCGGAATTTTTGGTAAAGCGGGTGATTCGACCGCTAGTAGGAAGACAAAGGTAAGGGTTAAAATTGAAAGAATAAGAAAGAAGTACTTGACACTAAGTACCAAGTACTATGTACCTGCCTGGCTACGGTCAGAAAAAAGACTAGGTGAAAATCCTAAGCCTCACTTCCTAACTTAGAAATTCCATAATCTTTTTCCTGTTGAAATAAATCAAACCAGCTATCCCCAGAAACTTGAACAAAATTGCCATGATGAGAATGTAATCGCCATTTGGATTTCCAGTAATTTTAAAGTACCCGCCAAGAATCGCCCCCCAAAGACTCAAAAAAATAAGTTTCAACATTAGCTTGTTGCTTTTTTTCATATTCATTATTGCTGTAAAAGTTCTCATGTCAGTCCATTTACTTTAAAGAGCAACCTGCACAATACGATGCAATCAAAGGCACTATAATTTCTGGAAAAATAAATATTGCAGCACATCCAACAAAACCGTCACAAAATTCTTCTGCCTCCCTAACAAAGCATTGATCAAACGATTCACCACTTACACATTTTTGAATTCTTTGATTCGATCTCTCGAAGCTATTATGTTCCAATTGAGTAAGTAAGTCTATCCCCAAATCAGAACGAAAAAACTTTTGAAGATTTGAACCCTCAAAATGCGAGAAATCACTTTCCTTAAATTCCGGCAAAGTAAACGCCTTATTATTTACAGCTGAACCCGATATCTCCCATTTCCCCTCCTTTAATTTTGAATTTAATACTCTTCCGTCCGGAAACTGAAATGAAAAATCAGCCTCATTAGCATTTTTGAAGTTATGAAATACTTCTTCTCCAAAATTTTAGCCATTTGATTGAAAGCTTCCTGTTTTTCTAGAGCATCTTCATTTGGAGAAATTTCCTTGGTTTCTTGACAACCTGAAAAAACTAGAACGAAGAGGAAAATTAAAAACTTTAAACTGGTAACAAAATTGAATTTGCTTTGATTTTTTAGCCTTTTCATAAAAAAAATATTTAGTAATATTAATATTAGACTAAATTTTATAAATAAAAAAATAATTCCATCTCAAAATTTGAATGGATTAACAAATTTTTATCTCTATGAAACTTGATTCTGGCACTAATCGAACAAAAATGAGATTGTCCTTAAAAACAAAGTATGCTTTCTTCACGAATCAAAACTCTTTGCGCATGACGATTCGGTAATCCTCCACTCCTCCTTTGGGTTGAAGATCCACGATCTTAAATCCGCGCTTGATCCCAAACTGGATCATCTCCGGAAAGCGGTTGCGCGTCCTAAAAAATAGTGTGGTAAATCCCTGTGCTTTGGCCCAACGCTCCTGCTCCTCCGCCAAAGCCGTAGCAATTCCTTTTCTTCGAAACTCGGCTCTTATCCCTCCCATCCAGGAATAAAAAGTCTCGGGAAGTTCGCTTTGGTAGCCCACCTTAAATCCTGCCAACTCCCCCTCCCACAAAGCCACCAAAGCTAAAGAAAGTCGGTGCTGAAGGCGATCTTGGTAAAAGGAAAGGCTTGCTCTTCCAGGAAATTCCAAAATGCGTTCGTGTACCCAAAGCAGCTCCGCAAGGCTGGCCTCGCGGAGCTGAAGGGATGAATTTTTATCCATGGAACTAATTCAAAAAAAGTTAAGAACCGAATTAGTCTTTCTTAAGGGTTGGGTAAGTCACCCCCAACTGTTCTAAATAAGACCCATACTTGGTTTCATCGTAGTAAAATTTTTCCAATTCAGGACGGAAACGATTCATGATTTCTCGGTTCAGATAAATCGGGGGTGCATCCTCCTTGGTAATCATGGGCTTGTACGTTTCCTCTTTGGTTTGTACATTTTTGAAGTAATCCCAAGCTTGATCAACTAATTCTGGTTGAAGCAAAAAATCTAAAATTGTCATAGCCTCTGCCTTTGCACCAGCGGTTACTCCCTTGTGGGCGATAGGCGTGGCCATGGCTATGGCATTGCTCCAATGGTGTCCAGGAAGTCCAGGGATATTAGACGGAAAACGTAGCGTAACCGTTGGAACCACCCAAGAAACATCCCCTATATCATCAGAACCTCCAGAGATGGGCTCCTTTACTGGTAAACCCAAGTCATCCAATTCCGTTGGCATCCCCTGCTCCTTCGCACCAAGTTCACGTTGAACGGCTTTTGCCAATGCCATATCGTTTTCATCCCAAGCTGGTAAACCTACTTTTTGAATATTTTGATACATCTTTTCTGCAATCACCTTGTTGAAGTGTCGCGGCCAGGCAGTTCCCAATACTTTAGAAGTCATCGTCGTACCTGTCATCAACGCTGCACCCTTGGCGATGTCATTGGCTTGAGCATACATTTCCATGATTCCAGAATAATTAACGTCGCGGAAATAATACCAAATCGAAGCCTTGGAAGGAACTACATTGGGCTGATCTCCCCCGTCAGTGATGATTGAATGCGACCGCTTCAAGGGATGTAAATGCTCTCTCTTGTAATTCCAACCGATATTCATCAATTCTGTCGCATCAGCGGCACTTTTTCCTCTCCATGGTGCTCCTGCGGAATGTGCTGCATCTCCTGAGAAGGTATATTCTACAGAAATCAAGCCTGTACCAGAAGATTGACCCCAACTTACCCCAAGGTTATTGGCCACGTGGGTGAAAATACACAAATCCACCCCATCAAACTTTCCATCACGTGCGAACCAAGCCTTGGAAGCTACCAATTCTTCTGCAATTCCTGGCCAAAGAATTAGCGTACCTCCTATTTGCTCCCGCTCCATGATTTGCTTTACCGCAAGCGCCGCGGTGATATTCAAGGGTATCCCCGCATTGTGCCCTTCCCCATGGCCCGGCGCCCCCTCTACTATGGGTTTGTGGTACGCCACCCCTGGGTACTGAGATGCTTTTGGAATATTGTCTACATCAGATCCTAAGGCGATTACAGGACCAGGGCCATTGGACCAGGTAGCAAACCATGCTGTAGGAATTCCGGACACACCACGTTCTATGGTGAATCCCTGCTTTTCCAAAATGCCGGTCAAGTATTTCGAAGACTCGATTTCTTGAAACCCTAGTTCTGCAAAACTAAACACCTTATCTACCATCACTTGACTTTGCTTGTGATTGGCTTGGACCAATTGTGCTACTTCTGATTTCAGGGATTCAATCTGCTTTGGACTATATTTCTTTTGAGCAATTGATCCAAAAGAAATCCCTAGCACAAGGGCGATGGCGGTTACAATTTTAGTTGACATAGCTAGCGTAAGTTTAAACACCTCAACCTACAAAAAAAGAAGGGGTTATTCCAAAAAAAATGATTAATGGCAGTATAGTCCAAGGAATAGAAAGGGGAAGGAATGCACAAAGCCCCTATATTTTCCTATTTTTGCAGGCATTACAAAAAACGCGATTAAAAAAAATCACCATGGCAGAGTACAACTTTCGGGAAATTGAACAGAAATGGCAGCAGATTTGGAAGGAAAAGGGGACCTTTAAAGCAGTAGTTGACCCCAATCGACCAAAATTCTATTCCTTAGACATGTTTCCCTATCCTTCTGGAGCTGGCCTGCACGTAGGTCACCCTCTTGGATACATTGCCTCTGACATTGTTTCGCGGTTTAAATTATTGAAGGGATTCAACGTTCTCCATCCCATGGGGTACGATTCTTTTGGATTGCCAGCTGAGCAGTATGCCATCCAAACAGGACAGCACCCAGCCCTAACCACCGAACAAAATATCAGCCGCTACACCGAGCAGTTAAAAAACATTGGTTTCGCTTTTGATTGGGACCGCGAAGTACGCACTTCTGACCCCGCCTATTACAAGTGGACCCAGTGGATATTTATGCAACTCTTTTCGAGCTATTACGACCTAGAGGCAGATAAGGCCTTATCGATTTCTAGTTTGGTTACCCGTTTTGAACAAGAGGGTAATGCGCAAGTCAAGGCTGTTTGTGACGAAGATACCCCTACCTTCACTGCTACTCAGTGGAAGAACTTTTCTGTAAATGAGCAACAGCAATTGCTCTTGCATTACCGATTGACTTTTCTAGCAGAGACCACAGTCAACTGGTGTGCTGCCTTGGGAACCGTCCTCTCTAATGACGAGGTAAAGGACGGGTTCTCTGAGCGAGGGGGACACCCGGTGGAGCGCAAAAAAATGATGCAGTGGTCCATGCGAATCACTGCCTATGCCGATCGCTTGCTTAAGGGACTGGATCAATTGTCTTGGTCTGAACCCATCAAAGAAATGCAGCGCAACTGGATTGGAAAATCCATTGGGGCAGAGGTCGTATTTGCCGTTAAAGGCTCCAATCATAAAATCCAAGTATTCACCACCCGTGTGGATACCATTTACGGAGTGACCTACTTGGCCTTGGCTCCCGAGTCGGACTTGGCTACAGAACTGATCACAGAAGAGCAGAGAGCTACAGCCGAAGCCTACATTCAGCAGGCAAAAAATCGTTCCGAGCGTGATCGAATGAGTGATGTAAAAACCATTTCTGGCGCGTTTACAGGCTCTTATGCCATCAATCCATTTAATGGTGAAGAACTACCCGTTTGGATAGCAGACTACGTACTAGCCGGCTACGGTACAGGCGCAGTGATGGCCGTTCCTGCACACGACGAGCGGGATTACAATTTTGCAAGACATTTTGGATTGGAAATCCGCCAGGTGATTGAAGGTTCTATGGAAAATGGATCTTTCCCAGGAAAAGGGGGGATAATCATGAATTCGGGCAACCTAAATGGCTTGACCATGAAGGAGGCGATGAACCGATGCATTGCCTTTTTGGAGGAAAAGGGGATCGGACGCGGAAAAGTGCAGTACAGAATGCGTGATGCGATCTTTACGCGACAGCGCTACTGGGGTGAACCACTTCCGGTTTATTTTAAAGACGGTCTTCCTTACCTTATTAAAGAAAAAGACCTTCCTTTGGTTCTGCCGGACGTAGATAAATACTTGCCAACTGAGGATGGTGCACCACCGCTTGGTCGAGCAAAAGACTGGACTTATACTACTGAATCGGGCACCTACCCCTTGGAACTTTCTACCATGCCGGGCTGGGCAGGATCAAGCTGGTATTTTTTCCGCTACATGGATCCAGGCAACACCAATTCCTTCGCGGATAAAGACAAAACAGACTATTGGGGCGCTGTAGACCTCTACATCGGTGGATCGGAACATGCCACAGGGCACCTTCTGTATTCCCGGTTCTGGACCAAGTTCCTCTATGACATTGGAGCAGTGTCCATCGATGAGCCCTTTCAGAAAATGATCAACCAAGGCATGATCCAAGGTCGATCCAACTTTGTGTACCGAATCAAAGGGAGCAATACCTTCGTGTCCCTTGGATTGAAGGATGCCTATGACACTTCAGCCATGCATGTGGATGTGAACATTGTCCACAACGACCAGTTGAACTTGGAAAAATTCAAAACCTGGAGACCTGATCTAGCCAACGCGGAATTTATCCTGGAGGATGGGAAGTACCATTGTGGGGCAGAAGTAGAAAAAATGTCCAAATCCAAGTACAATGTGGTCAATCCAGACGACATCATCGAGCGCTATGGGGCGGATACCCTTCGCTTGTACGAAATGTTTTTGGGCCCCTTAGAACAGTTTAAACCTTGGAATACCAATGGCATCGATGGGGTGTACAAATTCCTACGAAAACTGTGGAACCTCTACCATCCTCAAAACGGTGCTTTTGCCGTGTCTGAACTTCCCGCGAGCAAGGAAGAACTAAAAGCACTTCATAAAGCCATCAAAAAGATGGAAGAGGACATGGCCAACTTCTCCTTCAACACCTCCGTTTCCAGCTTTATGATTTGTGTCAACGAACTTACTTCATTAGGATGTAACAAGCGGGAAGTACTGGAGCCTTTAGCCATCTTGATTTCCCCCTACGCACCACACATCGCTGAAGAGCTATGGGCACTATTAGGTCATAATGAATCCATCACCAAAGCTAGTTTTCCAGTCTTCCAGGAGTCACATTTGGTCGAAAGTAATTTTGAATACCCTGTGATGATCAATGGAAAGCTGCGGGCCAAGTTGGAACTTCCGCTTACCCTAACTGTAGCAGAGATCGAAAAAGCTACCCTTGCGGATATCCAGGTTCAAAAATGGCTAGAGGGGAAATCCCCTAAAAAGGTGATTATTGTACCTGGAAAAATAGTGAATCTGGTTATTTAAACACCTATTAAACTGAGTTAAGAGCGGGTTTTTCCCGCTCTTTTTTTTGTAACTTTCTCCACCAATAGTCCGCCCATGATCTTGTATTTATTTCCAGTACGAACCACCTTTATTGAACGTGACCTGGAAATGATCCGTCCTGAGGCCCAGATTGTAGCGCTGGAATTTACCCAGACCCCCTGGAAACTTCCACTGTACTTGGTGCTTCAATTTTTTCAATTGCTCTGGTACCTCCCAAAGACCAATCAATACCTCTGTTTCTTTGGAGGCTACCATACAGTATTGCCTGTGTTATTTGGCACTATTTTCGGCAAAAGATGTACCATTCAAGCAGGAGGAACCGATTGCATCAACATGCCGGAAATTGGCTATGGCAACTTTCGAAAGAACCCACTTGCTTGGGCCACTGCCTACTCCTTCAAAAATTGTAGTTTGATCTTACCGGTCGCTGAAGCCTTGGTGAGTCAACACTATACCTATGACCACCGGATCAGTCCAAAGCAAGGACTTATGCAATTGATACCAAACATAAAGACACCAATACAGGTCATTCCTAATGGATTTGACGTGGATTTCTGGAAGGACTTGGGATTGGAGCGGGTGAGGCACAGCTTTATATCGGTAGCTACGAGCACCTCTTCT
>JALRIY010000129.1 GCA_023255285.1 Algoriphagus sp. | reverse complement strand
TTACAAAGCATTGGTACCAGTGATTTAAATTTTTGAATCCAGCATCCTTTACTAAAAAGGGAAATAATTAGACTTTAGACACACCTTCTTAATCAACTTACTCATGAATGCAATGAACGCAACAAAAATCGGAATTTGGATGGACCAAAGCCATGCCCTCCTGCTTGGCTATCAAGATGAGAAGTTACTCCTTCTTGATGACCTACCTTCTCCCATCGAATCCCACACCCGAACAGATGGTGAGGGGAAGGACTTGACCCGATTTGGTGCTGAGCCAGGTGATGCGAGCAAAAACGAGCATAAAAATCACAATATCCACCAAAATCAAATCAAGGCTTACTTCCTCCTACTAGAGAAAAGACTACACGCTAAAGAAGAATTGCTCCTCATGGGACCGGGGATTAGTAAAACCCAGTTTTTTCATTACCTACAAGCGAACAAACAGTTTAGCAACTTAAAAATTGAGGTAATGGACAGCGAAAAAATGACTGAAAATCAACTCCTAGCGCTGGTAAAAGAAAAGTTTACTGAGACGGAGAATAGTTAAATAACACTGGATATGCAGCGAAATTAAGGCAATTAAAAAATGCGTAGAACCAACCCCTTATTTTTTTTGAAGATGCCCCAGGGAGGATGCTAAAAAGGGCATCCATTCGGGTGCCTGTCGCTCGGCATAGGATGCCAAAAAATAGGACAAAGTGGGAGTAAATGGTGCAATGCGTAGTTGCATCCCCACCTGCTCAGGGGTTTTATCTCCCTTGAGTACATTGCATCGGTTGCAAGCAGTCACTAAATTGCTCCAGGAAGTCTTGCCTCCCTTGGACCTTGGAACTACATGATCCACCGTCAGTTGCTTGGTGCTTCCACAATACTGACAGGCTCCGCGATCACGACGAAACAGATTTGCGCGATTCAACAATACCCCCCGGTAGGGAATTGCCTTGTACTGAACCAAGCGAATCACTGCCGGATAGGCAAATGTTTGACTAACTGTCCGAATTTCTAACAATTCATAGGTGGAAAGAACAAGTGCTTTTTCCAACAGCAGCAAAACCATCGCCTTCTGCACCGGCACGACAGCAATTGGATAATGATCCAGATTCAATACCAACACTCTTTTTTCCATTCCTTACCCCACTACACTGTGCATCGATATTTCCAATTCATTTTCTGTGCTTTCTCTCAAAAAATCCTCCCAATCATCTAAATCGGTGGTTTGCATCCGGTGATCCATCCAAAAAACCTGTTCGGACCCAAGATACAAGGCATAATGATCCTGCTGCTCATTCGGATCTCTTGCAACCAACAAATCTCCTGCCTCTAACTCCTCTGGAGCAATCTGTACCCCAGGTAATTTTCCGGGACTTAGGTGGTAACCTCCAATCCAAAAAATCAAGGGAAAAACATGCTGCGCATCCATCCCAAAGATACTACGTCCACCAGCCTGAAAAGGAGCATTCAAAAACCGTAAGGCCAACTCCAGTAGCTCTTCCCGATTGGTCTTCACTGTAAAGGGACGGTAGGTACCGGTAAAACCCAGGTGATCTTGCCAGTTGAACAACTCCATTTCTGAAAAATGAAGCCTACTTCCCGGCAGCAAATACAAATGTGCACCTTGGTAGTCGATGGCTGCAATGGGACTAGTCACCACCTGAAAATCTGGATTGAGAAAATTAGCATACGCCTCCGCAGTGATTTCCTTGATAGACTTGGCCCAAACCCAGCCTCCAAGTTGGCTATCCTCGTGAAATACTTTGAACCATTCTCGATCTGGGGTCAAACCGGTCAATAAGTAACACTCTCCAAAAAGGAGCTGGGTCACTAAGGATGAATCCGTTTTGGGACGTGCATAAACAGGCAGCATGGTCTGCCTTACAATGCCATAGGCATCAATCAAAGGCCATTCTTTGGAGCTCCCTTTTCGCATCTTTTTCCTTCAGGTCCTGCCGCTTGTCGTGATTTTTCTTTCCTCTAGCCAAGGCAATTTCCAATTTGGCTTTTCCACGGTCATTGATAAATATACGAACAGGAATGATTGCAAGCCCTTTTTCCTGGGACTTAGTTTGTAGTTTGACCAACTCTTTTTTCTGCAAGAGTAACTTTCGATCCCGTACAGCCTCGTGGTTGTAACTGCTCGCCATGCTATAAGGAGAAATGTGAAGCTGACGAACAAAAAGTTCCTCTCCAAAAAAAACACAAAATGCCTCGGTCAAAGACACCTTTCCCTCTCGGATGGACTTGATCTCCGTCCCCTTAAGTACCAAACCGGCCAAATAGGTATCAATAAATTCAAACTCGAAACTTGCCTTTTTATTTCGAATGTTGACGACCTTCTCAAATCTGCTAGACTTTGTGGACATGTTACAACTTTAATTTGGCTAAGGGGACGAGGTCGTCACCAACAAATTCCTTTCGAAGGTACTTGTAATGAGCGGCCATTGCAATCATCCCTGCATTGTCGGTACAATATTGAAATTCGGGAGCATACAACTTCCAGCCTTTGCGCTCGGCAAGGCCAGCTAGAGTGCTTCTTAATCCTGAATTGGCAGAAACCCCACCCGCAATGGCTACCTCCTTGGCTCCCACTTGCTTCATGGCCTCCTTCAACTTGATTAGCAGCATTTCTACCAAAGTATACTGGATACTGGCACACAAGTCAGCTAAGTTTTCGGTGATGAAACTTGGATTCTCTTCCAAACGATCTCTCAAAAAATAAAGCACTGCAGTTTTGATTCCTGAAAAAGAATAATTCAGACCAGGCATGCGCGTGATCGGAAAGGAAAAAGCCTTGGGATTCCCCTCCTTTGCATAGCGATCTAGCAATGGGCCTCCAGGATAGGGGAGTCCAAGAAGCTTGGCGGTTTTGTCAAAAGCTTCTCCCACCGCATCGTCCTGTGTCTCACCGATCACCTCCATGTCCAAATGATCCCGTACCCATACAAGTTGGGTATGGCCTCCACTGACTGTCAAACAAATAAATGGAAAGCTAGGACGAGGTTCTTCAATAAAATGTGCCAAGACATGGGCTTGCATGTGGTTGACCTCAATTAGGGGAAGGTTGAGTGTTTTGGCAAAGGCCTTTGCAAAACTTACTCCTACCAACAAAGAACCCATCAGACCAGGACCGCGGGTAACCGCGATAGCACTAAGCTGCTTTTTGGAAATACCCGCACTAGAAAGTGCCTCTTGCACTACAGGGATTAGATTTTCTTGGTGCGCACGTGACGCTAATTCCGGAACTACTCCCCCATATTTTTCGTGTACCGATTGCGTAGCGACAATATTATTGAGTACTTTGCCATTAACTATAATGGAAGCAGAAGTCTCGTCGCAAGACGACTCAATAGCAAGTATAGAAATATCGGTTGTACCCATTGGAAAATAAGGCCAAAGTTACGGATTTTTTACACAAAGCTTTCCGAGTAGTGGGTTGGGCTGTCTTTTCTAGTCTACTACTACTGATCGGCCTTGGACTTGCCCTTCAACTTTATCCTGTTCAAAATTGGCTACTGGGTAAACTCACAAGTTCCCTGAGTGAAAAATCAAATTTTCGTACCGAAATCGGAACAATACGGCTCCGCTGGTGGGATGCCCTAAGTTTGGATGACATCGCTGTCTATGACCAAAAAGACAGCCTTATACTGGGGGCAAAAGAACTTTATGTAGACTTTTCCCTCTTCTCACTCCTACCTCCTGGTGATCCAGAATTGGATCAAATTCGTGTAGAACAAGCCTACATTCACCTAATCAATCACCCCGGCGATAGCGTTCTTTCCATCAACCGTTGGATCGCTACCCTGGGAGAGGTATTCGGCAATCCATCCAGCACGAATCCCGCAAAAATTGACATTCGTTCCCTGGCACTTCGCAATACAACCCTTGCCTACTCCAACCTACAAGCCCCTCCGATCACCCAAGGATGGAACTATTCCCAGATGGAATGGAACGAGCTCAGCGCCAATGTGGCAAATCTGAAAGTAGAGGGCGATCGTCTTGGACTTGAACTACTCCAGTTGAGTGGCCAAGAGCGGTATACGGGGATGAGTATTCGGAAACTTAAGACCGAGATTACTTACAGCCCTGAGTATTTGGAACTGACCAACCTCGACCTACAAACAGATAAAAGTAGAATCAAAAACTACCTAAGACTTGCCCCCAAAGGTCCGAAAGGCTATGCAGATTTTATCAACCAAGTTGAACTGACCGCCTTCTTTGACGAAACCGTCATTCACCTTTCGGATATCATTCGATTTGCTCCAACTGCACCCGTTATCGACGATGAAATTGTTTTGAGTGGCCCCCTCACGGGAACTATTGCCAACCTCAGTTCAGAAGAATTTTTGATCCGACTAGGTGAAAAGACAGCTCTTTTTGGTTCTATTCTTGTCAAAGGACTTCCCCAGCTGGATAGCACTTTCCTCCAGTTGAATTTGAAAAATTCAGTGGTTGCAGCAAAAGACTTGAGGCCCTACCTGAATACCAGCACCCAGCGGGAACTTAATAAGTTTGGAATCCTTCGATTCAATGCCGACCTCAACGGAACCCTCCACAAGCTGACTACCACAGGATCCTTTTCCACTTCTATTGGAAACTTCAACGGTCGTATAGATTACGCAAAAACAAATCAAACCAGTTCCATCAACTCTCGACTCCGAATTCAGAACTTAGATTTGGGAGTCTTAACCGGGAATCGAGAAGTTTTTCAAAAAATATCCCTTGAAGGGACCCTACAGGCAAAAGGGGAATCCCTAGAAACAGCACTCGTTGATCTCAAGGCTACCATTAGCAAATTAGGACTAAATAACTATACCTACACCAATATTGAGACCGATGCTATTTATGGAAAAAACCTTTTTCGTGGCAACTTATCCATTGATGACCCAAACCTCAAAACCCGCGTCCAAGGCTCCCTCAACCTAAACGAAGGGGTGGATTCCGTCAAACTCCTAGTAGCAGTAGATACCGTGTTTTTGGATCGCATCAACCTAACACAAACACCTGTTTTTTTTAGTGGCAATTTGGATATGGATACCCAAGGAATTACCATTGACGACATCCAAGGGATCGCACGTGTACGAGACCTGAAGGTGGGCTACAAAGACCGAAGCTTGGATGCTGGAGATTTTTTTGTACAGTCTTTATTTGCAGGGGGCACCCGTACCCTATCCCTCAATTCAGATTACCTGGTCATGGCAGCCTCAGGGCATTTCGAGTTGGAACAAATGGGCCAAGACCTACAGGTACTCGGAAAGCAGTACCTCTCTATTTTACTAAATGAAACCCCTCCTTTGGCTGACTTGAAGAAGAATTTTTCTCAAGACTACAACTTGGATTTAAACGTACGGATGCTGGATATCAATCCTCTCATTCATTTATTTGAACCCCAACTCACAGTATCCAAAAACACTAGTTTAGAAGGAGCATTTTACCAAACTACAGAAAACACGGTATTTAATTTTTTCACCTCCCTAGATACCCTTACCTACAAAGGCAATACGGTGTTTGACACCAATATTGATTTCAATACCTCAAAAATTATCAATAGCGACAATATCCTAGCTTCCTTTTACATCTTTTCCAAAAGGCAGCAGGTGGGAAATACACTTGGATTTACCAACCTAGGACTGGAAGCAATTTGGGATCAGACCAACCTGGATTTACAGTTTAGCTTGGATCAGGACTCTACCCAAAGCAAGGCTCGCATTGAAGCAGAAACACGATTTACCAAGACAGGTACCTTCTTGAAGTTTAAGCCTTCACTCCTACGCGTCTTAAACCGAGAATGGCAATTTGACCCGGACAATTTAGTAAGCCTACAGGATGGGGCACTTACACTCTCCAAGGTAGGCGTCTTGAATGAGGGGCAATATCTTGGGTTGGAAGGAAAAATTAGTGCCAATCCAAAGGAATCACTAGAACTAGATCTCAGAGGAGTGTCGCTAGACCTACTCAATACCGTAAGCTCCTTAGAAGTGGAAGGGATTGCAGACGGTCGCTTTGGGTTGACTTCCCTACTTAGCGAAGCGACCCTAACAGGATCGCTCCATGTCGAAGGATTAGCAATCAATGCTTTCCCGATTGGAGAAGTGGACCTTTCGGCCGCTATGGAAGAACGAAACTTACGACTCCACCTGGAGAACTACTTCAACAACCAAAAGAAAATCGCAATTGATGGAACCGTAAATTTGGACTCGCAAAACTTGGACTTTGCTGCCAACCTGACCCAGGCCAACCTGGTGATCTTCGAACCTTTTCTTTCCAAATACATCTCCAACCTGGGAGGAACTTTAACAGGAAACTTACAACTTCAAGGCAACCTAGACCGTCCCGAATTGATTGGCAGCACCCGTGTAGCACAAGGGAAAATGCGGATCAATTACCTTAATACGGACTATGAACTGGATGGCAGCCTTCTTTTCCGTCCGACCCAAATGAGCTTTCAAGACTTAGTCCTTCGTGACCTTAATGGGAATCGAGCCACCTTCACAGGAGGCCTCAACCACCAAGGATTTTCGTCT
>JALRIY010000128.1 GCA_023255285.1 Algoriphagus sp. | reverse complement strand
GTTAGTCGACCATCATCCAATACCTGAAGGAGAATATTGAATACATCCGGGTGTGCCTTTTCGATCTCATCCAGAAGGATCACGGAATAGGGCTTTCTTCGAACCGCTTCGGTTAATTGTCCGCCTTCGTCGTACCCCACATAGCCTGGAGGCGCTCCTACCAACCTACTTACTGCATGTCGTTCTTGGTATTCCGACATGTCAATCCTTACCATTGAATTTTCATCGTTAAACAGGTACTCGGCAAGAGCTTTGGCAAGCTCAGTTTTACCTACCCCGGTGGTCCCCATAAAGATAAAACTTCCAATAGGTCGCCTTGGGTCTTGCAATCCCGCCCGACTTCTACGCACGGCATCGGAAAGGGCCACAATGGCTTCCTGCTGTCCGGCAACACGTCTACCCAGCTCGTGTTCCAAGTGGAGTAATTTTTCCCGCTCAGATTGAATCATTTTACTCAATGGAATCCCAGTCCATTTGGACACCACCGAAGCAATGTCTTCCTGGTCCACCTCTTCCTTGAGTAAAGGAGAGCCGGCCTGCATGTCTGCCAGTTGGGATTTGAAAAACTCCAATTTTTTCTCCGCTTCTACCATCTTTCCATACCGGATCTCTGCTACTTTCCCAAAATCTCCTGCTCGCTCCGCTTGTTCGGCTTCCAGCTTGAGTTTTTCAATATCTTCCTTTTCTCGTTGAATACCGGTAATCACGGCCTTCTCACTCTCCCACTTAGCTTTCACAGATTGCCTTTTCTCACCAAGCTCGGCTAATTCTTTACTCAGGACTACTTCCTTGTCCTTGTTATTTTCGCGCCGAATGGCCTCCCGTTCAATCTCAAGTTGCATAATCCGACGGTTCAATTCGTCCAGCTCCTGTGGCAGAGAATCAATTTCCATGCGCAACTTGGCGGCAGCCTCGTCCATCAAGTCGATGGCCTTGTCTGGCAAAAAGCGATCGCTGATGTAGCGCTGCGAAAGTTCCACTGCTGCGATGACCGCATCATCTTTGATACGCACACCATGGTGTAGCTCGTACTTGTCCTTGATTCCTCTCAAAATGGAAATTGCATCTGCTGCATCGGGTTCGTCCACGATTACAGACTGGAAGCGGCGCTCTAAAGCTTTGTCCTTTTCGATGTACTTTTGATACTCTTTCAACGTAGTTGCCCCGATTGCATGCAGTTCCCCACGAGCCAATGCAGGCTTGAGCAGGTTAGCTGCATCCATCGCGCCTTCGCCTCCACCTCCCGCGCCTATCAGCGTATGAATCTCGTCAATAAACAGGATGATTTCCCCTTCTGCCTCCGTCACTTCTTTGATCACTGACTTGAGGCGTTCTTCAAATTCCCCTTTATATTTGGCTCCTGCTACGAGGAGGCCCATGTCTAGGGAGATTAAGGTTTTGGACTTCAGATTTTCTGGCACATCGCCAGAGACGATGCGTTGCGCCAAACCTTCTACAATTGCCGTCTTTCCCACTCCCGGTTCACCCAGGAGAATCGGGTTATTCTTGGTTCGACGAGCCAGAATCTGCAAGACGCGTCTGATCTCTTCGTCACGTCCAATTACAGGATCAATTTTCCCTTTCTTGGCCATTTCATTGAGGTTCTTGGAATATTTTTCCAAGGCTCTGTAGGTACTCTCTGCGTTTGGATCGGTCACTTTAGTTCCTTTTCTTAATTGATTAATCGCTTCAATGAGTGCTTTTTCAGTAATTCCTTGATTCTTCAACAGCTGAGCAACAGCATCGTTCCCCGCCAAAAGCGCCAAAAGCAAATGCTCTAGGGCTACATAGGCATCCCCAAAAGTTTTCAAATACTCCTTGGCCTTGGTCAAGGCCTGATTTGCAGCCCCAGATAAGTAGGGCTGAGAAGTCCCACCACTTACCTTAGGAAGTTTTAGGAGCAGCTCTTCGAGTTTTTGAACTAGAAGTTGCTGGTTAGCACCCAACTTTTGCAATAGGAATGGAGAAACATGTTCGTCCTCCAACAAGATTCCTTTCAGCAAGTGAGTCGTCTCAATTGCTGGACTTCCAGAAGCAACAGCTAGTTCTGCTGCTTTTTGAATTGCCTCCTGGGATTTAGTGGTAAACTGCTTAAAATCCATAGTTTGGTTCGGGTTAGTTTTCCTTACACTCGTTGTAACCCAAGCAGCAAAATGACCTCCAAACTAGTATTTCAGCCATTCTGTCCTAAATAACCTAAAAATTGACTTTAAACATGAAATTTTGGCAGAAAACCTAGAATAAACCTGCCTTTTACAGACTGAAACTACTTAGAAATGATGCATCTCACAAATTACCAAGAACCCTTCCTTTCAAAAATCAGAAGGTATTTTTGTTAAAAAAACGCAAAAGAATTCCTTAAGGTAAACTAGCCTGTTTACCTAACAGGACACGAAGTTTTCACTGTTTAAGTAGTTTTCTTTGCGGCTTTTCTTCTTTGCGAGAAAAAAAGAGAGTACACGAGTGAAGCTAGAACTCATTAGGTACCCTACTTTTGGCTTGCAGCAAAATCCTCCACTGCTTGCCAAACCCGGAAGATATTTTTGTAACAAATTTTCTCAAGGTCTTCTTTTGAATACCCTCTTTTCAATAATTCTGCAAGGAGATTTGGAAACATAGACACATCCTTTAATCCTGTAGGAAGGGAATCCCCCACACCATCAAAATCAGACCCCAGACCCACATGGTCTATCCCCACCAGCTCAACAACGTGATCAAAGTGGTCCGCTACTCGTGATACGGTAGGAAAAGGGTTGTGCAAATCTGTGTAGTCTTGGATGTACTTTTGAGCTTGAGGATCTCGTCGCGAAAGGTTATTTTCTGCAAGCCAATTGACCACATGCTCTCGAACTTTGGAAGCACCAGAAGCATAAGCAGAATCAATAAATGTACCTCCAAAATTAATAAGCATCACCCCTCCATTTTTAGCTAGCGCATAGATAAGTTCATCACTCATGTTGCGCTCAAAGCCAGGCGTAAATTTCCGGACAGAAGAATGTGAGGCAATTACCGGTACCTTGCTAATCGCGAGGGCATCTCGAAAGGTATTGTCTGAAACATGACTCAAATCAACTAGTATGCCTACCCGATTCATTTCGGCTACTACCTTCTTGCCAAACTCACTAAGCCCACCGTAAGTGGCGGAGGTATCGTAACTCGCATCGCCGATGAGATTGTCCTTGCCATGCGTAAGGGTAATGTAGCGAATACCACGCTTGTAGAAATAGGACACATTGTTTAAATCATCCTCAATCCCAGCCCCATTTTCCATTCCCATTGGCAATGAAATCAAGCCCTTAGCAAAGTTTGCCTCGATATCTTTTGGGCTGTAGGCCATGGCAAACTTTTCTGGAAAAGTAGCCGCTAATCTTTCGGTCATCAAAATCAAGGAGTCTGCAAGTGCTTTGGAAGCACCTGGAATAACCTGATTAGCGGCAGGAATGTAAATTGACATAAAAGGGGCATCGAGCCCCCCCTCTTTGGCACGAGGGTAGTCAAAATTACCGTCTGGCGTACGCACGGATACGTCCAAAATCTCCCGCTGCAAGGTAAATCCCCCCACTTTCATTCGGTAAGGCAGGTCTACATGCCCATCTACCATAATCGTAGTTTGCGCTATTTTTTGAGCTGCCTGCAGCCGCTCTATATCGGATAGCTTTTTGTAATCGATAGGCGCTTCTTGCGCGGTCACGGAACTTACTACGAGTAGTGCGATTCCAATAAGGAGGTGGTATTTCATGAATCAAAAATAGTAGAATAGGAAAGATAAGTGCTTTGAAAAAGGAAACAAAAAGTTACAAAAGTTTATCGTAAAGATCTCCAGCGATACTATCCTGCTTAAAAAATTAACCTTTTATCTAATTTTAATTCGATAATTCTAAAAATAAACCTACGAGTTTTCTAGACTAATGAACTATTTTACACTGAACAAGCTTCTATCTAGACGGATGAAAATAGGGAGGTAAATTAGATTCCCAGCCCCGAATTCGCCGCCTATGGAATCACTTGGTGAGTATTCGATTTTATTCCTTTACCTTTGGAATTGGTTGCTACCCTACCTAAATCAAGCCTATCCAATGAACGCTAAAGAAATCAACTACGAATTAGAAAAAAACATGGAAGTCATCTCCCAGTTGGATGACTTTGTGGGTCATGCAGTAGATACGGTGCTTGTAGACCCAGAGGATTGTTGGCAGCCAACCGATTTTTTACCAGATTTTTCCAATCCTGAGGCGATGGAAGATGTCAAATTACTTCAGCAACGTGCAGCAGGAATACCCGATACGGTTTTAACTTCTTTGGTGGGTAATCTAGTGACGGAAGAAGCCTTGCCTTCTTACCAAACCTATTTCAATCTATTGGAAGGAATCAATGTAGAGCGAAGCTTGCTCTCCCCATCTGGATGGGTACGCTGGTCCAAAGCTTGGACTGCAGAAGAAAATCGCCATGGTGATCTCTTAAACAAATACCTCTATCTCACTGGCCGTATAGACATGCGTGCTGTGGAGCAGACTATTCACCGCTTGATTACCAACGGCTTTGATCCTAAATCGGATTCCGACCCCTATCAAGCCATGATTTACACCTCTTTTCAAGAGCGAGCCACTAAAATTTCACACGTGAATACTGGCAAACTTGCAGACAAAGCAGGGGATCATGTCCTGTCAAAAATATGTAAAACGATTGCCGGAGACGAGGCAAGACATGAAAAGGCTTACAAAAGCTTTATGTCCAAAATTTTTGAGATCGATCCAAGTGGCGCTATAACTGCATTTGAAAAAATGATGCGAAAAAATATCGTCATGCCTGCTGTCCTCATGGGTGAAGGAAGTAGCCGCCCAAGCATCTACAAAGACTTTTCAGAAATTACCCAAAAAATAGGCGTTTATACCGGCTGGGATTATGCCAGAATCATCGAGCACTTAGTAGATTTCTGGAAAATCGAATCCCTCACTGGCTTGGATGCTGCTGCTGCCAAAGCGCAGGAGTATTTGGCTAACCTTGCAGATAGATACATGCGCTTGGCAGATCGAATCAAAGCTCCTGATGAAGTCAGCCTTGCCTGGCTAAAATAAACAACTAAGTCCTTCCCTCTGAAGGACTTTTTTTTGGATATTTCTGATTCCTTCACTTCCAATTCTATGAAATACCTCTTCCTAACTTTCACAATGGCCCTCGCAAGCCTTGGTACCTCCTCTGCCCAAAGCCTACAAGTGAATTCCGAGCGGCTTTCCCAAACGCTCAGCACCCTAGCCACCTATGGGAAAAATGAAAAAGGTGGTTCAGACCGAGTGGCCTACTCGGTTCATGACGTTGCTGCCCGACCTTTCGTCAAGGAACTACTTGCTGCTGCAGGCTTGGAAGTAAGCGTGGATTTCGCAGGAAATATCATCGGTCGAAAAGCTGGTAAAAATCCCTACTTAAAACCGATAAGCCTTGGGTCGCATATCGATGAGGTACCCAATGGAGGGGATTACGATGGTCCTGTCGGGGTAATGGGAGCTATAGAAGTGGTGCGAACCTTAGCGGAATCCGGCATCCAAACCGAGCACCCCCTAGAAGTGATTGTGTTCACCAACGAAGAGGGTGGCGTCATCGGTAGTCGCGCACTAGTTGGAGGCTTAAGTGAAGCTGCGCTTCAAACCATGAGCAATGCTGGCATGACTCATGCCGAGGGTATCCGGGTCTTGGGTGGAGACCCGAGCAAGATTTCCAGTATCGCTCGTACCCAAGGAGATATCGCTGCATTTTTAGAACTTCACATAGAGCAAGGAGGCAATCTAGACACCAAAAAATTGGACATAGGAGTAGTTGAAGGCATCGTCGCTATTGAATGGTGGGAGTTTACCTTCAAAGGTAAAGCCAACCATGCAGGGACAACCCCTATGGATGCAAGGAAGGATCCCCTACTGCCTGCAGCTAAATTTATCTTGGCCGTAAATGAAGTTATCACTCGGGACGAAGGGCGGCAAGTGGGCACGGTAGGAAAAATTCAAGCCTTTCCAGGGGCAGGCAATGTAATCCCTGGTGAGGTGAAACTCAACCTAGAGATCCGTGATCTGTCTTCTGAAAAAATCTGGAAGCTCTATTCAGAATTGGAAGCGATTGCCAAGCAGCTTGCACAGGAAAGTGGCAGCACCCTAGCCATCCAACATATAGAAGTAGCCAGCAAACCGGCCCTTGCAGACCCGGAAATTCGAAAAATCATCAAACAAGAGGCGGAAAAACTTGGAATGACCACGTTAAGTCTTCCTAGTGGAGCTGGACATGATGCACAAGAGATGGCTCGGATTGCCCCTATGGGCATGATTTTTATTCCAAGCAAAGATGGTATTAGCCATGCCCCCGAAGAATACTCCAGTCCAGAAGATATCGCCAACGGAGCAAATGTCCTGCTGCAAACCTTGCTTGAACTCGACCGAAAGTTGAGTTCAAAAAAGTAAAATTTAGCTATCGATAATATCCTGTGAAACAAGTCGGTAAATTTCCGCCAGCTGCTCGTTGTAACTTAAAAATTGATGATGGGCTTCCAGGGT
>JALRIY010000127.1 GCA_023255285.1 Algoriphagus sp. | reverse complement strand
CCAATACTTGCGGCAGAGAAAATAGCAAATTGGTTGCCACCAGTAAGGGTTTCCCCTTGTTTGAGCACAATTTTTTTAATGAGTAGCGTAAGAGACCAAAACATGAAAAGAATGGTCAGGGAGCTCGAAATTGCAGAAAGCGCATTGATGTAAACAGCTACATTTTCAGGAGCCGCAAAAAACGAGAACAAACGCCCGAGTACCATGAAAAGTGGCGCCCCCGGTGGGTGACCAACCTCTAGTTTGTAGGCAGCAGTAATGTATTCACCACAGTCCCAGAGACTTGCCGTTGGTTCGATAGTCATGAGGTAAACCGCCGAGGCAATTGCAAAAATAAACCAGCCTAGGTAATTGTTCCATTTTGAGTAAGTCATGAGCTCAGTTTGAAGTGTTTGTGTAATGCGAATTTAAGAATAATCAACGTAAAAATTGAAGTGAATATTTTTGACGTAATTAGACAAATTCAATAAAGACTTTTGCGGGAATAAAAAAACTTCTTAAATTTGCACACTCGTTAAACGATACGAGTTCAATGGCCCATGGTGTAACTGGCAACACGTCTGATTTTGGTTCAGAAGAGTCTAGGTTCGAGCCCTAGTCGGTCAACAAAAAAGACCTCCCAATGGGAGGTCTTTTTATTTTTTGTTCGATGAAAGAACATTATTTGTACAAGCCGTTGAATAGCATTTTGAAGGTACCGTGTGCCTGTCCTCGGAAAGTTATCTCCGGACCAAATGCATACAACTTACCGCTACCCACCTGAGCTTCAAATGCGGTTACACCCTGTTTTAGGTAATTTTGTCCCCAAGCCCAGCCGCTACGTAAAGGAGGCTCAGAACCAAACCAAGCCAAAGGTGTCACTCCCAATTGCGATGCCTCCGGACTAAGCCGAAAGACCGGGCTATTATTGAACAAGACATCTGCTCGCTCCCCCATTCCATAATTTATTGGAGATGCCACATTCACCTGCATCTCCAATACACTACCTGGTATGTAATATTTTTCTCCAGTCAATGTTTTTTCCCTCCCATTCACTACCTCTACCAAAGCATTGGAAACAGGGAGCCCCAAGTGGGTTGCCAAAGAAGTAGCGGCACCTACCGTGATGATTTGTCCCCCTTGCTCAAGAAACGCTTTCAGCTCAGGAATGGATTTGTCCACAGAAAGTCTTCCCAACATCCCATGATATTCTGAAGGGATATCTTCCTTTTTTGGCTGAGCACCCATCCCGTAGCCCCCACCAGACCCAGGCATCCCCGGGCCAATGAAAAGTAAAATATCAAACTTTTCTTTTAAACTTCCCTCATCAATTTCCATGGGGAACACTTGCGCATAATCAAAGTGAAATTGTTCCATAATCCAGCGCGTCCATCCGGAAGGCATGGAACCTCCATAGTAATCGTACAAGCCAATTCGGGCAGGAAAAATTTCTTTGACTCCAGAAGGCACTCCCTTAGCTACTTTTGGATTGACCCGATGTAATTTTACGGCTAACTCTAACGCTTTTTTTCCTGAGGTCGGCACATAAAACGACCCAGCAGGCACCTCTTTGGTTGGAACCTGAGTTCGGTACACCTTCACTTTAGCCTTCAATAAATCATTTACCACTTTGAAAGAATCATTTACCCGTGCATCTAAGAAATATCCAGAAGAAGAAGTAGGCAAACTAGCAGGAGCTGGCTCTAATAATTGCCCGTAAGGAATCGGTTCAAAAGGACCATCAAAGGCCTCTAGGACACGATCTACCGTTACACCCATCTGGTAGGCTAAAGTCCAGCCAGCAGCATCATAGGGCCTAATTGGAGGGCCTCCAGGGTACAAGAAATCATTGGGATGATCCTGCGGCTCAAACATATCCAAGACATGTGGCCGGAATGCTTGTGCTGTTTTCACAAGGTAAGACCCCTTAGGATAGCGCTTCTCCCCAATGGAAAAATCAGCCGTTGCTTGGTGTACCAAAACACCCGATTTGATCAGTGAATTCAAAAATTTAATTGCAGTGGAAAAATCCGCTTGATCGGCTGGCAACACATACCCTCTCGGATCCCGAAGGGAAGGATCTGCATAGACAGAATCATAAAAGGCTAGCGGAATACCCCCCCTATTTCCAAAATAAGCTTCCTCGGGATCATCTGCGGCTTTTCTTCCTTTACTAGCATCAAAGGTCTTTTGAATCGCCTGTGCATATTTTGGATAGCGGGTCCACGTATCGGTATTTCCTCGCTCAATGGACTTTTTTCCCATCAAGTAAAAATTGTACAGCAACTCATCCCCATGACGAACGGCATGATTTAAAATCGCATAATTCAAGGATACCGAATAGTCTATGGATTTACGGAAAGTCCAGGGCCCTGGAGTTACAGGAAATGGATTTCCATTATTTGGAATCAAGCGATCTGGAACCAATGGAATAGAATACGGAGAAGGATCTCCTACGATCTCCGTTAAAATCCCAATCATATTGTGGTAATAGGGAGTTGTACGTAGGCCCCCATTCCACCAAGTAGAAAATACGGACCCCCCAAGACGGGTGTATCCTGGCTTTTCCTCTTGATGCAAGCGATTAATCATAGCTGCTCCGACTGCATCCAAACTCGTAATAATCAGTGGGTCAAAAACATGATTGAATGGATCCCGATAGGGAGGGCCTGCCACGACAGTACCTGCTGGTCCAGATTGATGGTGGTTATACACGATCTGAGGCATCCATTCCACATACTGTTGAAGCGAAATATTGGTGGATTCTTTCATGTTATTCATGTAAAAATCTCTATTGTTATCGTGTCCCACATACTTTTGATACAAGACAGGAATATTCTTGTTTCGCTTAGCCTTATCCTCCGGCCTCATGTACCAATTGGACATAATTTCCATTCCATCAGGATTCACATGAACGAGCAGAATAATCACATCATCCAAGATTCGAAGGGTCTCTTCGTCGTTTTTTGAAGCCAAGGTGTATAGAGTTTCAATAAGCTGCTGCGCACCCACCACTTCGCTTGCATGCAAGCCTCCATCGATCCAAACAATGGGTTTGCCTTGGCTTGCCAATACTTTCGCTTCGGCCTCTGAAATTTCTGCTCTTCCTAACTTTCGGGAAATTTCTTGGTACCGTTCCAAATCTGGAAAATTCTTTGGAGCTGTAATCACCAAGAGCGGTTGCTCACGTCCAAACTCAGTTTGCCCAATACTACGGTATTCCACTCGATCGGAGAGTTCAGCCACTTTCTTGAAGTAGGCTTCCGTTTGTGTGAAATTAGCCAGTTGATAGGGATCACCAATGGAGAACCCAAAATGCTCTTTCGGGGTAGGTATAGATTGAGCAATCACCAAAAAAGGCACAAAAACTACCTGGAGTAGAAGCAGAAGTATTTTTTTCATGGAAAAACTAGTTTGTTACGCACTAATTTACTCCTTTGATTTGGAATTGAGTTGGAAATTTATGAGAAGACCCGGAATTTACAGGACTGGAGGATTTTATCGTTTTCCTTTGGATTTATCGTGGTGGAAGATCTCTTATTCTGATTATCTGCAATCTTTACCAGTAGCTAAAAAATGGTTTGAATTACCGCGGATAATCGGCGACAGACCACGGTCTGCAAGCAGACTACAGCTCATTACAATAAACTTCAAACCTTATTTTAATTTAGTTACTGGTGACAAATCGGGAAAGCAGTACACTTTTTACTCCATCCAAATAATCAGTTTTGAACCATATTTTTTTTCTGAAGTGAGGGATACAGAACCAATCCTTCCTTCAAAATCATTACTTTTGTTTAGATTCCTTTTTCTACTCCTTCCCACAAACTCCCTTGATCCCTATGTCCGAGGTAAAAATCTTTGCAGGCTCCAATAGCATAGATTTGGCACAAAAAATCGCCAAAAGCTATGGAAAAAAGTTGGGCGACTTGACATTATCCAAATTCAGTGACGGAGAAATGTCTCCGAGCTTTGATGAATCTATCCGCGGATGCACGGTATTTATCATTCAAAGCACCAACCCTCCGAGTGACAACTTGCTCGAATTGTGCTTAATGATTGATGCTGCCAAACGAGCTAGTGCCTACAAGGTATGTGCCGTAATTCCTTACTTCGGCTATGCCCGTCAAGATCGTAAAGATCGACCACGCGTATCTATAGCTGCCAAACTCATCGCCAACATGCTTACTTCGGCAGGAGCAGATAGGATCATGGCCTGTGACTTGCATGCAGGGCAAATTCAAGGTTTTTTTGACATTCCATTGGACCATTTAAATGGATCTGCTATATTTGCACCCTATTTGAACACGCTTCGTTTGAACGACATGATTTTTGCAGCTCCAGATGTGGGGGGTGTAGCACGAGCAAGGTCTTTTGCAAAGCATTTTGAAGTAGAAATGGTCGTCTGTGACAAGCACAGAAAAAGAGCCAACGAGGTAGCATCCATGCAGGTAATTGGTGACGTGGAGGGAAGAGATGTAATCCTGGTTGATGATTTGGTAGATACAGCGGGCACCTTGTGTAAAGCGGCTCAAATCATCAAGGAAAAAGGGGCTAATTCAGTACGTGCCATCGTGACGCACGGGGTACTGTCTGGGAAAGCACATGAAAATATTGAAAACTCAGTTTTAGAAGAATTAGTAATTACGGATACAATTCCCTTAAAATATCCCAATCCTAAAATTAAAGTACTTACTGTAGGAGAGTTGTTTGGCAAAGCCATTCATGCAGTCACAGGACACACTTCCATCAGTTCCTTATTTATTTGAAACCAATTTTAAATACACATACACATGAAAACACTAGAGATTATAGGGTTTAAAAGAGCAAATCTCGACAGTGCTGCTTTGAATGAAATCAGAGATGCCGGCAATGTTCCCTGCGTGGTTTACGGACCAGGTATTCCTGATCAAGTTCATTTCTATTCTCCGGCAATCCTATTTAGAGACCTCATCTACACACCGGAGGTTCACTTGGTTGAACTCAACATTGAGGGCAGAATCATTCGTGCAGTTTTGAAAGAAGCACAGTTTCACCCTGTAAGTGAAGTATTGCTCCATGCAGACTTTATGGCTTACACAGACAATAAAGCAATCAAATTTGAAATTCCTGTAAAAATTGAAGGCAATTCACCAGGAATCGCAAAGGGGGGTAAACTAGAATTTAAAACTAGAAAATTGAAGGTGAAAGGATTAGCTAACACCCTTCCAGACAATATCTTGGTGGATATTTCTACCCTAGACCTCGGAAAATCATTTAAAGTAAGTGAATTGCAACCCGAAGGCTTTGAAATTCTTACCTCCCCTAACGTTTCTGTAGTTACTATTGGGATCCCAAGAGCACTACGTGGAAAGAAGGCAGAATAAGTCTACAACTTCTTCAAAAAAAATCCTGCTCATTCCCGAGCAGGATTTTTTATTTTTATCCTATTGAACCCAAAATCCATGAACTATCTACTTGTAGGCTTGGGAAATATCGGCCCTGAATACGAATTAACACGTCATAATATAGGTTTCCTTATCCTAGATCAACTCGCAGATAAAGAAGGAGCAACTTGGAAAAGTGATCGACTTGCCTTCAAAACTGAATTTAAGCACAACTCACGAACCCTTCACCTCCTCAAACCTACCACTTACATGAATTTGAGCGGAAAGGCAGTTAATTATTGGCTAAAAAACCTAAACATCCCAAAAGAAAATCTATTGGTTCTGGTCGACGATGTAGCCATTCCTTTTGAAAAATTACGAATGCGCCCTAAAGGCAGTGCCGCGGGTCACAATGGACTTAAAAACATCGAAGAGCTTTGTGGAGGACAAGATTACCCAAGGCTACGGGTAGGCATTGGGGATGATTTCCCAAAAGGAAGACAAGCCGATTATGTTTTGGGCAGATTCACTCCCCAAGAACTATCGGTACTTCCTGAAATCATGGATAAAGCCATTTCGATGGCCTTGGCATTTTGCACGATAGGAATTGAACGGACCATGACCCAGTTCAACGATTGATTTTTGGAAATTTGGATTTACGAATCCTTCCCCATTTATTTGTACTCCTTATACCAGGTGAAATTTATAAAGAAGAGGCGAGAGACTAGGCTCTATGACCCTCTGGCAACCCTCTCCAAAAGAGTAAGGTGCCAAGTCCTACCCAGCATGGGAACGATAAATCGGCAGAATAATCCCTACCTTTTTTTGAGTTCATCTGCCCGTCGGGAAAAATTCTTTTGAATTGACCGCCTGTACCAACCTGTAAACCTAGTCAAATGGCACATTTTGAAACTGATGCAATCCGCATCCAAGAACGGTCCAACCAGCGCGAACATTCTTCAGCACTGTACCTGAGCTCTAGTTTTGTTTTTGAATCAGCAGAAGAGGCTCGAGCCATGTTTGCTGATGAAATCCAAGGCAACATCTACTCTCGATACTCAAATCCCAACTCTTCTGACCTCATCGAAAAAGTATGCCGCGCAGAAGGAACGGAAGATGGAATCGCCACTGCCTCTGGAATGGCCGCCATGTTTGGTAGCATTGCTTCCCTACTCCAGCAGGGAGATCACATCCTAGCTGCTAGATCCTTGTTTGGATCCACCCACCAACTCCT
>JALRIY010000126.1 GCA_023255285.1 Algoriphagus sp. | reverse complement strand
CCTCACCGTAGAATAAGCTTACCAGGCTTGCCGCAAAGTTGATGCCTGCGGCAAAGCATCCGTTGCAGTACATCTTTCTACTGCTGATGTCGTAGCCATCGAGTTGCTCCACTTGATAGCGCTGGTAAACGGAGTCACGCGCTTGTTCCCATGGGATTCCGGAAGCATACAAACTCTTTACGTAGCCATACATGGCTGCTGGGTAGGTGGCTGCTGGGAGTTCCATGGCCGCTTGATCCGCTAATTGGAGCAGTTGCTGCTTAATAGGAAGAGAGGTATCCGTGGTGCTAGCCATAGAAAATAGGCGAACATAAAAAGCAGAAATCCATTCACTTTCCTCACGGGCGGTCGTTTGGATGGGTAACGTAGCCATTTTTACGGCCATGTCGGGTCTCCCTGGTGCATAGAGCCCAAAGATTTCGGTGGTGAGTTGAGCATCAATCATCTCATATTCTGGGTTGTGTTTTGGGTCCCCAGTAGCAGGAGGAACCAGTCCAGTCTTCATCAGATCGAGGGCTTTTTGATTGGAAACCCAGAGGTAGTTTTCTTCTTCTCCTCTGATGTGTTTCATCCACCCGTTGCGAATTTGCTCACCAGAGAGCATTGAAGTTTGATTTTGAAGCAGAAGCTCTTGGTAGATGTACTCGATATCCGTATCGTCATCTGATCCCCAAAGGCTGTCTTCGTCTGCAAACACAAAGTCGATGTTCGGGGACAGGTTGCTTGGGATTCCTGCTGCCCAGATGCTAGCTTGATCGGGTTTGCCCCAGTCGGCGCGGGTATAAAAAGGGCCTGTTTTGATTTCACCGATATTCCCGATTTTATCCATTTCCGTTACGAGTCCTGTCCAGTTGGCGATGCAGGTTGCCAACCAAAAGCCCTGCAGTTTTTCTGCATAGGCTGCGCGATCAATTCTTAGGTCTGTGGACTTCGGGCTGTAGGCTTTGTAGTTTAGGCTTGGATTTTTGTCCAGTTTCTGCTGGGCTTGAATTCCTGTCAAACACAGGATAAAAAGCAAACAAGAAAAAATGGATCGGGTTAGGCGCATGGGCAAGGCATTTTCTTCAAGTTACTTCTTTTTAATAATAATCCCACCGGAGTGGGGTACTAAAGAAGTTGATTAAGGATTGCAAACCTGGCAATATTGAGGGTCCTCCGTTTTTTTACCCAGAGGGAATAAGACTTTTTCTTGGTGTTGGCAGTGGCTGCAAACAAGCAGATGGGCCAAAGCGGCGCTGCTTGGGGTGCCGCATAGGCTACAAGGACGTCCTGGTTCCACAGCCGTAACGGCAAAACCAGGTAGCTGACAGTTGGGACAGGTGGTGTTCAGTTTTTTGAGCAGGAGTATCGCTGTTTCTTCAATAACTCGCATCCTACTTGGATTAAACATCGCACGCATGTCGGTTTCAACATAGCCAGCTCCTTGCTTTTCCAGTATATTTTTTGCGGCTGTTCGAAGTTGCTCAGGGTCTGTGATGCCTTTCAAGATTCCTTCGGTACTGTCCTTGCTTCGCCGTAGAATGAGCCCATGGCTTGGGAAACCTACTTTGCTGGTAAAGGACTCTAGTTCCTCCAAACTTGAAAAGGCTTGTCCTGCAAAATTAGTGGCAGTGCTGAGGTGGCGGGCATGAATTTCTAGTCGGTGTTTTTTGTCAACTAGAAGCAACCATTCTTCATTTGCTGGTAGAAAAAATGCCGAAGGATGCGGCCCAAAAGAGCCTTCGCTAGCAATGGCTAGGTCACATCCAGTACGTTGCATGGCCAACTCACATTTTTTTCGAGCGGTGGTCAAAGGATCCGCTATCCGTGCAATTTCTCCAGAAAAGGTGCCTAATAAGTCAGTATTTAAGCCATCCGCAACAGCTACCTTTACCTTCAAACTTGCTTCCAGGAGTGGTTGTAATACCTGCTCCTTTTGGTGCATGCTGGCGATGACGAGTTGCCTCCCTTCAAAAAATCCCGCCATGGGGCTTAGCTAGGTTGAACTTCTAGGGCCTTGCCATTGACTTCCTCGTGAAATACCCCGTCTGCGTAGGCCAAGTGTCCGTTGACCCAGGTGTACAGCACCTTGCTATGGAAGGTCGTACCTTCCAGAGGTGACCAGCCGCATTTGTAGAGAATGTTTTCTTTACTCACGGTCCACTCACTGTTGAGGTCCACCAAAGTCAGGTCAGCAAAGTAGCCCTCACGGATATATCCTCGGTCTTTGATGCGGTAAAGGATAGCAGGATTATGACACATTTTCTCCACGATTTTTTCCAGACTGATTTTGCCTTGCCCGTAGAATTCAAGGAGACAGTTGAGGGAATGCTGCACCAAAGGTGCTCCTGACATGGACTGGAAGTAGGGCTTTTGTTTTTCTTCCAAGGTATGCGGCGCATGGTCGGTGGTAATGAGGTCAATGCGATCGTCAAGTAGGGCGGTAAGCAGCCCGTCTTTATCTTTTTGGGTTTTGATGGCGGGGTTCCACTTGATCAAGGTACCGAGTCGCTCGTAGTCTTGGTCCGTAAACCAAAGGTGGTGTACGGATACTTCAGTCGTGATATTTTTCGCTTCTAGCGGAATGTCGTTGCGGAAAAGCTCCGTTTCCTTAGCCGTGCTCAGGTGGAGGATATGCAACCTAGCTCCATGTTTTTCGGCAAGGCCAATGGCCCGTTCCGTAGCTTCGTAGCAGGCTTGTTCGCTACGGATTAGGGGGTGGCAAGCGATGGGTACATGTTCTCCGTATTTTTCCCGGTAGTCTTCCTCGTTTTTCTCGATGATCTCCTCCTTCTCGGAGTGGATTGCGATGAGTCCTTTGTGCGCAGCAAACAGTTTTTCTAACATGGCAGGCTGGTCTGCCAAAATATTTCCCTTCCCTGTAAAATACAGTCCATCGTCCGTGATGGCCAGGTGCTTGGAGGTATCCCATTGGATGACCTCATCCAGGTTGTCGGCGGTGATGCCTAGCAAGAAACCATAGTTGGCTAGGGATTTGGTGGAGGCCAGCTGGTATTTATCCGCCCAGAGCTCAAGGGTTAGCGTATTGGGACGGGTGTTGGGCATTTCGATAAAGGAGGTGACTCCACCGGCAATGGCAGCCTTACTTTCGCTTCTGAGGTCTGCTTTGTGCGTCAGTCCGGGATCACGAAAGTGCACCTGTCCGTCAATCACCCCAGGAAGCAAGTGCTTTCCGCGACCATCCACGATCTGGTACTGGTCTTGAGCAGGGATGGAACCGATTTTTTGGATGCGTTCCCCTTGGATCAGGACGTCGGTAACTTGGACGTTGCCTTCGTTGACTAGGGAGACTTGCTGAATGAGGGTGGCTTGGGACATGGTAGGTAGGGATAAGCTTACTGCTACAAAGAACGTAGGTAAATCCTAAGTTTACAATGGCAATCGGTAGAAGTGTGCCTTTTTGGAAAGCTAACTTGGAGGATTTGCACCACTACAAATTTTGAATGTACTTTTCAATAGGAAATCCCAGCAATAATTTCTTAGTTTATTTTTCTTAAATCTCCTCCCATGAAAGCTATTTTGCGGTCTATTTTTATTGGCACCTGTTTTTTCCTCTTCATTTTGTTGGTTTCCACAGGAAGTGCGAGCTGCCAAAAAATTAGTCAGCGAAAAGTTCCAAGAACTATAGTTACTACAGATGGAGAGATCGATGATGTGGATTCATTCCTTAGAATGCTGCTCTATGCCAATGAGTTTCGAATAGAGGGGCTGATTTACTCCTCGAGCATGTGGCATTACAAAGGGGACGAAAAAGGAACTCTTTTTACTTCCGAAATGGAGATGACGCGTAAGCTGTATGGAGCCAAAACCTCATTGAGGTGGCCAGGAACCTCTTGGATGAATCCGCTCTTGGATGCCTACGAACAAGTATACCCTAAGCTGTCGCAGCATGCAGAAGGATTTCCAACTGCAGCCTACCTCAGGTCCGTGGTTCGGGTTGGAAATATTGATTTTGAGGGGGACATGCACGCGGATACCGAAGGGTCCGATTTTATAAAAACCAAACTCCTTGATGATAACCTAGAACCCCTTTACCTACAGGTTTGGGGAGGAACCAATACCATTGCTCGTGCACTCAAGTCAATTGAGGATCAGTACAAGGGTACTGCTGAATGGGGAACTATCTACGCCAAGGTTACCAAAAAGGCCATCCTCTATGCTATCTTGGATCAGGATGCCACTTACCGAAATTACATTGCTCCTCAGTGGCCTGACTTAAAAGTGTATTACAATTCCAATCAATTTTGGTGTTTGGCATATCCTTGGAAACGAGCCGTTCCTCCCTCGCAACAGTACCTGTTGGAAGGAAAATTTATGGGTGAAGAAATCATTCAAGGCCATGGCCCATTACTAAGCCAGTATTACAGCTACGGCGATGGTCAGAAGCAGGAAGGAGATGAGGAACATATACATGGAGACCCCAATCGATTAGTTGAAGCCCAATGGGGATCATTTGGGGTGTATGATTTTATTTCCGAGGGAGATTCCCCAGCATTCTTACATTTGATTGATGTTGGATTGGATAATTTAGAGCATCCCCAATGGGGCGGTTGGGGTGGCCGCCTGGTTCAATCAACAAGTCAGCCAAATCGCTGGGAAGATGGGGATGGGGTACTCGATTTTAATCCTTATACCGATGCATTGGACGCTACCTATCCTCAGATTAGGTGGATTGAAGCGCTTCAGCATGATTTTGCAGCTCGGGCAGATTGGTGTGTTAGGGATTTTGCCCAAGCCAATCATCCTCCTGTAATCCGGCCTTTGGGTGAGGTCAGGCGTGTTGCTACACCAGGTGAAAAGCTAACGCTTGAAGTGGCTACTAGTGATCCTGATGAGGATAATTTAACTACTCATTTTTGGCTGTACTCAGAGGTAGGTACTTATTTAGGAAAGCCCCTGCTGGATCAGAAAGAAAATCGTCTTGAAATCCAGTTGGATCCTGAATCTACTGGGGAATTGCATGTAATTGCATCCGTAAAAGATGATGGAGCGCATTCCATGGTTCGTTACCAGCGCTTTGTTATTCAAGTAAATTAACTGCCTCGGTCAATCTTGTAGGCCTTTACCTAAGAAAATCTTAGGCACATACTTTTCAATCCTAGTGACTCGTGTGGAGGATTGCTTCGCTTCTGAAAAGTGGATTAAATAGCCTCGTTGTCTTCCTGGAGTAAGTGCTTGAAATGCATTCTCCAAGCCGGGATGTTCTCCAAACTTTTGGAGCAGTTCTTCTGGTAATACGTGGACAGTAGGCTTTGATTCAGGTTTTTTTCCAGAACGTTCTATCTCAATAGCTTGGGTGATGTACTCTTTTATTTCTTTTTTTAACTGCTTGGCTTGCTGAATTGAGGTAAATCGTAAAAAGCGTCCTACTTGAGAGTTTGGTCCTGGTAGGTCTAAAATTTTATAGGAATCTTCCAAAAGTCCTCCTTTGAGGAAACTCAGCACACAAGACTCTTTAAATACGCCTAAAATCACCACATTTTTACCGTTGAGGGTGTACGTAGGCATCCCCCACTTTCGTTCTTCTTGCAGTTCGGTTTCCAGGAGGAGTTGGCGGAGAAACTCGAGTATTTCCGTCCAGCGGTGTACTTTGCAGGATGGCGTAGCCCCCTTTGAGCAGCGCATGCATCCTTCAAGTAGAAATTGATCGATTAGTGGATTGGAGGGTAACATGGGTCAGGGTGATTTGAGGTAAAACGCCTGTTGCTTTTTAAAAAAGAGTGAAATTTTAACGCAATTGGCTTGCTTATTTTTGGCAAGCAGAAATTTAAGAAATTCAATCCATCTAAAAAGGTGAATCAGAAGCTTTTTCTTCAAATTCCAATAAGTCACCGGGTTGACAATCTAGTGCCTTACATAAGGCAGATAAAGTGCTAAATCGGATGGCCTTGGCCTTGCCGGTTTTGAGAATGGAAAGGTTGGATAGCGTGAGATCCACCTTTTCAGATAGCTCGTTGAGTGACATTTTCCGCTTGGCCATCATCACGTCTAGGTTGACTACTATGCCCATGTTTTATACGGTTAGCTCGTTCTCATTTTGAATTTCAATACCTCGTTTAAATACCTGTGCAATGGCAAAGAGGAGTGCACTCAATAAAAGGTACTCGAAGGTGCCGGAAAGGTAGGTTTGGATACGGTCCAACTCAAATCCACGCTTCACTAACCAGCCTGTAAAAGCAGTTGAGAAAATAAGGAATATCCCAATTTCGAACGCAATGTAGCTTAGGTTGCTAATTCTTCTGCCGATTTCCTTACTGAATGGGTGCATCAAGTCTATTTTTAAAAAAATCTGAATCATGGTAAAAAATAACTTGGCCTTCAAAAAAGCCACACTTAGGATAAGCGTGACAATGCCTCCATAAAACCAAACCTCTTCCCTAAATAAGGGGTATAAATTTAATCCTTCATAGAGGTCCTGTGCGACGGTGGGCTTGAAAAAACTATAGGTGAACGTAAAAAGTAAGGTGCCTGCTTGAATGTACAAGCCGATAAATATCGACCAGATGATGACCGTGATGAGCATTAAGGTGGGTTGTTGGGTCCACTTCTCTTTCCAAGTGTTGAGTAGTTGATTCATGTTTGTTGTTATTTTTACCAAAAATCAGTAAAAAATCATTGATAAACAATAAATAAGCTAATCG
>JALRIY010000125.1 GCA_023255285.1 Algoriphagus sp. | reverse complement strand
CATAAATCTTGAATGCCCAGGGATACTCTGGATCGGGCGTATTGCCCCAGGTACGGTGTTGCCACACCACATTCAGTTCAGGGAATTCGAATATGGCGGTTTGTGTATCAGCGATGTTGGACTTGCCTTCTTTCTGAACATAAATCCCACCTGTGGCAGTGACTTGCGTAGGCCAGCCAAGCTTGAGCATCCAGCGCACCGTGTCCAGCATGTGTACACACATGTCGCCTGGGATGCCATTGCCATATTCCATAAAAGTTCTCCACCAACGGGTGTGAGGCAGTCCATCGTAAGGGCGCAAGGGGGCAGGTCCAGTCCACATTTCGTAATTAAAAAAGTCAGGAACAGGCTCCACAGCCGGGTTCCCATTGGCGCGCATGTGGTAGTAGCAGCATACTTCAGCATGACTGATTTTACCTAGTAGTCCACTATCAATAATTTGTTTTTTTGCTGAAATCAAATGCGGGGTACTTCTTCGTTGGGTACCAATTTGGCAAACGCGCTTGTATTTTCGAGCTGCCGCCACGATGGCTTCTCCTTCGATGACATCCACGGAAATCGGCTTTTGCAGGTACACATGGGCGCCTGACTTCATCGCATCAATAGCCTGCAAGGCATGCCAGTGGTCCGGTGAACCAATCACCACCAGATCACAAGCATGGGCTTTAAGTAGTTCTCTGTAATCCTCGAATAATTCAGGCACTTTTTTCGATTTTTGACGCTTGGAAACGAGGTTTCCCGCTTCGGTCAACATTTTTTTATCTACATCGCACAGGGCTACCACCTCCACATCGGCTACCTGAATCAATCGAAAAAGGTCTGATTTCCCATACCAACCTGCACCAATTAAAGCTACCTTTAATGGGCCTGCTTTGGTGTTAAAATCCATTCCCAACAAGCCAAAACTTGCTAGGGTGAGTAGGGCGCTGGACCCTTTTAAGAATTCTCTCCGATTCAGTTCGTTCATAATGGGGATACTTTGAATAGTGATTGCTGCTTCATAATTTACAAAAAGCCCAATCTTTTCCAAATTGATTTGGGAAGAATGGTTTAAGAGTTAATTGCTTCCTGCTCCTAGTTCCCAGGGTGATAAACTCGTTTTGCGTTTTGAAGCACTGTTTTTTTGTCTAAAGTCATCGGTTTGAGTTTCCTTGCTACAAAGCGTTCCATTTGATCGGCATAGTGTGGGGAATCGGGGCGATTGCTCGCTCCATAGACGTTGATGCTTTCCAATACAGGCAGCCCATCCCCAAAGCGAGCCATCAAAATATAGGATTCTCCCTGTGCGGCCCTTCGCATTCCTTTTTCCCAAGCGGTAGAGCGTATGGTGGTGAGCACATCGTCGATGCCCCATAGCGGGAGCACTTTGTCTCCCCGAACGAGCTTCTGGTATTCCCCGAGGGCAACCAGCTCTTTTCCAAAATGAGTTTGAAAGTGGGTTTTGGCGGCCTGCAAACTTTGAACCGCTTCTTTTTCAGTAATCACCGTATCGATGGATCTTCCCGTCTTGGTAAATTCGTCCCACCAGTAATAATAGACAAAGGCAAATAAAGCTGCTCCTTCGCTATTGACATCAGCCTCCTTATTCCAAGTTGCAAGCGTATTTATTTGTGCATTCAAGGCCGGATAAGCTTCAGGGTTTAACGTAAAAAGGGCTTGTAAATTGGTTCGAAAAGCCAAGTCTTTGGGGAGTGTTTGGTCAAATTTGATCTCGTTGAATTGCTCCCAAGTAATCTTTCCTTCTTCAGGGATCAACTCCCGAAAACGGACAGATCGGTTGTTATCTCGCAAGTCGAAGCCCATTTCTCGGGGATATGCTGCTGCTGATAAGGTATCGGCAAGCGCACCTGCCTTAAATGGAGAATGGTTGGTGTTGAAGAGATAACCTACTGCTGGATTGAGTTGCTGAGGGAGCTCTTCAAAGGCATGGTAGTCCTTCCATACCACCGCCGAACGATTTCCAGGCACCGTTTCACTATGGTCTATTCCGGGTATGCGCTTGGGCAATAGCGCATTGCTCACGTAATAAATGGTGTCGTAGCGATCGGCATAGACGGTATTGAAGTTTGGAAGCTGCAAGGTTCCCATGGCAGACTTCCACTCTTGGAAGTTGCTAGCCTTGTTCATGCGCCACCATTGTTCTGGGGCGCCAATTCGATCCAAAGCACCCATTCGGATAGCGAATGTCCCCTTTTCAGTAACCAAAGTTGGGCCAAAAATAGATTTCCAGACGGTTTGCGGTACAGGAATGGTGATCCAGTCCCAGAGTTTTACTTTCAGCCAGACTGTTTTTTCTTCCAGCGTCAGCCAGTTTCCGTCTACCAGATAGCGTGATGGGTCTTCAGGGTCTACTTCAAGCTGATACAAGTCAAGCAGGTCTGGTGAATTGACCGTATGGGCCCATCCCAAGTGCTCGTTGACTCCATGGAAGATCATGGCCCCTCCGGGGAAAAGTCCTCCTAGCGCATTCCAGCCTTCTTCTGAATGGATATGCGCCTCGTACCAAGCCACTGGGCCCTCCAAGGGTTGGTGGGAGTTGATTGCCAAAAATGCCTCCCCAGTATTCGTGCGTGAGGGATGAATGGCAATGGCATTGGAGCCTTTAGGAAGTGAATCTTCGGCGATTTTGGGAACGTTACCCTTGAAGATAGCCTGTACTGCTCGGTCTGCCCCAGCCATTTGAGCCAAGGAGAGGATGTAAGCGGAACTGACTTCTTGAGGGGTAATTGGGAAAGCCGGGGCATAGAGCAATTCTTCTGGATGGTGAAAAGCATAATCATTCAAACCCGCTGCATAGCCTTCCAGTACTTTTTTGAATTCTGAAGAAAAACTTGACTCGTACTTGTTTTTAGCGATTTCCTTGGTCTCCAAGAGGTGGACAAAAAAATCAATAGCAGCTCCTTCTTCCCCAAATACCCTGCCTGCTAGCCCTTTACCGGCAAGCACTGTTTTTTGGATTGTCTCAAAATCGTCTTCAGCATGGGCCCAAGCAAGTCCATAAGCAGCATCTGCATCGGATTGCCCAAAAATATGGGGCACTCCAAATTCATCGCGCACAATTTGGATGTTTTTTGTATTCCAACCTGAATGCTGGTGAACGCGCTGGCAGGAAATCAGAAAGATTCCTACTAAGAAAAAGAGGCTTGTATTTTTCATGGGCAGTGGTATTCTTTGGGAAAGGTACTACTTCAGGTGAAAATTTTGAGGGCAAATGATTAATTCTTGAACCATTGAAATTTTTCGAATGCTGCCTAGATAAAGGGTGCTTTAAGTAGCTTACCTTTTGATTTTAGCCTTTGAAACGGCCAAAAACAAAAAAAAACCGACCTAAGTCGGTTTTTAGAATAACTTGGTAAGATAAACTAAGGCCTACCTAAACTCGTAATTCACGCCACTTACCTGAGTCAACAAGGTAGCTGGAGCATCCAAGGCAACGGCAGACTGAGGTGGAGTTGGTGTAACAGGGGAGTGTGCGCTCAAGTAACCTTTAACAGCTTGATGTAAGGAGAAGGGTGTGTTTTCGGTTTCTCGAACCCCCTTAAATCGACAAAGCATGTCGTCTGGGTCCCCATCGCGCTCGCAAGCACAGATTTTATAAATTTTTTCCGCATCCAGGGGTTGGCCATCGACTAGAGCAGATTGAACCCGCTTCCCTTCTTCTCCAAAGGCCAAGAATTTCACTTCCATGCCTTTAAATTTTATTACCCAGCCGCCAAAGCGTTTGGATGCATCTGCTGCAAAAACATTATTAAGTTCTTTTTCCAGCCACTCTTTAATTTGTTTCCCCGATACTTTACCTGTTCGGATGGTGCTGTCTACAGGAAGCATATCGAAAATATAACCATTGGTAATTGGAATATTTCCAGAGGCATCTGCGGTAGCTCTTGGTGGGCAGAATCTGAATCCATTGGAAAGCACAATGTCCACATCCGGTACTTGCCAGCTGATGGCATCAAGGATAAGGGTGTCGATGGTGTTTTCAATCACAAAATAACGGTACAAAGGAAGGGTGGAATAGCCAACTACCTCTTCAATTTCATTGAGGTAAGGGCCTTCGTATGTTGAGATTACTTGCTGCATTTCTTTGGAGGCCGGATATTTACTTGCATCCACTTCCAAAAGCTCGTAGCGGTCGCTTATGACTTTTCCATTTTCGATTTGGAGTTCAAGGTTGCCAACAAAAGAACCAAAAGCTCCTGGCTCTACTACCTTTGCGTACTTGGCTTGAATAGGGGTACGAACCCGCTCATGCGTGTCTCCACCGAGGATGTAATCTACTCCCTCACAAGCAGGATGGTTGGCCAAATGAATTTGTTGTGATAGCCCTAAATGGGCAACGATGGCAACAAAAGCACATTTTTCTTGATTCCTCAGGACATCTACATAGTGCGCCAAATTCTCCTCTGGCTTGGTGTAGATGATTCCTTTGCTGTAGTTTGGAGATTGACGGATAGGTACCAAGTGATCGGTATAGCCCAGAAAGGCAATCTTTACACCATTCACAGTCCAGATGGAGTAGGGAGGAAAGATCAATTCTCCTTTTTTTCCTTCACCCAAGTCATGGTACATATTGGCGCATACCTTCGGAGCGGTAAGCGAGCCCAGCAGGTGCTGCATGGATTTTTTATAATAGATCACTTCCCAGTTACCAGGGAGATACAAGTCGTAATCCAAGGCATTTAAAATAGGTACCATGGCTTCCCCGGTGGTTTTGACGGATAGCTCTGACCCTTGAAACATGTCTCCTGTATCGATCAAGTAGCTGTACTCCATTTCCTTGCGGTGGGCATCCAAAAAAGTTTTTAAGTGGGCATAGCCCCCAGTTTTACGATAGACAGCCTTTCCATTTTCCCAAAACAGCTCGTCATGCGCATGAATTTGGCAATGTACATCGGTGGTTTGTAATATATTGAGCGTAAATGAAGTAGGGACATTCTTGCTGGGAATTGCCTTAGGACTTGCTGTGGCTATACTGGCCAAGCCTGTGCTGGCTCCAAGTGCGCCCAATTGAGCAATAAATTTTCTCCGAGAGGATTTCATGGGTATTTTGGGTGTTTTTAAGTACAGTAGTCTCGGGCAATAAGATGCCGATTATAAAAGTAAGTTACAGTGGTCATCAGGCTATATTTGGTGACCGGAGTCACATCAGCACTTTCTTTTTCTAAAAAAAGGTAGCTGGAAAGAGTGATGTTGGAGGAATAGTTGTAGAATTAGCATTAAAATTAAAATTTTCGTTTACGAATGAGGATATTTACGACCATCGGATTGATTTTGATTTTTACTTCTAGCTATAGCCAATCCTTGATAAGAAAAGACATAGATAAACTTGCTGGAAGGTATTTTTTAACTGGAATAACTCAGCTGAGAAGTTTTTTGGCGATTCCCAATCATGGGGTAAGTTTGGAAGCTATTAAACAAAATCTGGACTGGTGTCAAGCTGAATTCGAATCATTAGGCTACCAAACCACGATTCTAAAGTCAGACACCGTCCCGTATTTAATGGCTCAAAAAATCATAGACCCGAATTTGCCCACCATTCTGGTGTACCTACAAATTGACGGGCAGCCTGTGGATTCTAAAAAGTGGTTTCAAGAAAATCCATTTACGGCAGTTTTAAAAAACTGTGAATCCGGCTCTTGCATAGATGTTCCCTGGGAAAATCTTGACCAAAACTGGAATCCCGATTGGAAGATTTTTGCCCGATCTGCATCGGACTCGAAAGGGCCTGCTATCGCATTTATGCAGGCATTAAGAATCTTGCAACAAGAGGGGGTAGCCGAAGCATTTAATTGTAAGGTAATCTTAGATTTTCAAGAGGAATTGGGCTCACCAACACTTCCCGATTTGGTTAAGACCAACCAAGAGTTGTTCGCCGCTGACCTCATGTTAATTCTGGATGGTACACGTCCGCCTGGCAACATTCCAACGCTAACTTTTGGCGCTAGAGGGATAGCGACACTCACCTTGACGGTCTTTGGTGCAACCACTGATTTACACAGTGGGCAATATGGTAATTTTGCCCCTAACCCAGTATTTAGTTTATCCCGCTTGCTTGCCAGTATGAAGGACGATACGGGAAAAGTATTAATTCCTGGGTTTTATGAAGGCATTCAACTGAGTGCAATGCAAAAGGAACTGATCAACCGGGTAGGAGAAAATAGGGAGGAGCTGTTGGATGAACTTGGGATTTTTGAATCCGAGCAAGTTGGGAACACCTATCAAGAAGCGTTGCAGTATCCTTCCTTAAACATTAGAGGATTTCAAGGGGGGTGGGTAGGTGAACAGGCACGCACCATCATTCCTGCTCAGGCAGTTGTAGAAATTGACATGCGGTTGGTAGCCGAAACTCCTGCAGAAAGGCAGATTCAATTGGTTAAAGACCATATCCTGGCGCAAGGATTTCACATACTTGACTCCTTACCCACTCCTACTGAGCGGCGAAAATACCCCAAGTTAATTCAAGTTGAACAACGAATTGGGTCCAAACCATTTAAAACTCCTCTAGATTCCCCCATTGGAAGCTGGCTGAGGGCTGCCATGGATGAGGCCTTGGGTGAAGGAGCAGTAGCAAGCATGCAAGCCACTGGTGGTTCGCAACCCATCGAACCGTTCATTTCTACCTTGGGAATTCCAGCAGTAGCACTTCGAATTTCAAATCCGGA
>JALRIY010000124.1 GCA_023255285.1 Algoriphagus sp. | reverse complement strand
ATCATATATATCTGTATCTATATCATCTATATATATTTTACCACCGTTTAAGGAAAGAATACCCATAAGACATTTTACAATAGTACTTTTCCCCGAACCCGAATTGCCAATTATAGCAATTTTTTCGCCAGGATTTATCTTAAAATTGAAATTGTTTATTAAATTGCTCTCAGCCTTCTCGTATTTAAAATATACATTAGAGAATTCTATTTTTCCCTTCAAAGTATTATCAAGCGGAATATAATATCCTTTGTTTTTCTTATCAGAATCGAGCAATTCTGTTATACGCTTATAAGGTTCCTTACATTTAATGAACTCATTATTATATTGTATAATTGCCATAACATTTTCGTAAAGACTTTGATTATGAAGAATAAATGAAACAAGTCCGTCGGTATTATTCAAATATTTACATATAAAAGTAATTATTTGTGGACGAAAGCTTGAGAATGTTAGGTGTAAAAGTTGGCTGTGTACAACTTGTCTTTTTTCTGTGGAGGAATAAAGACTTATTCGCATAAAAAATGGAGAGGGTTTTTTTATGGTAATGGATGTGGATAAGTGCTTTGTAAAAAACAGGAACAGATTACTTATGCACAGAATAATGTAGGCTTATCCACTGATTATTTTTCATTTTTATGTAATCCAGTAGTTGGTGTCGCACTAATTAATAAGTCTTCGACGGTCCAGCCTCCTCTAATAATTAAGTCTTTTGTTTGATCTTCACCTTTGTAATAAAATACCCGTTCCGCCAATTTTCGTTGGATATAATTGGAAGGATCCCAAATTCCATTTCCATTACTGTCCTCAATAACCCGTAAAGTATAGGTTCCTGGATCCAAGAGACTAAATGAAAATTTGGTTTTAATAGATAGAACCTGTTCGTAGGCAATTTCCTTTTTCTCATTGATTAGTTGAATAATTAAGGGGCCTTTTGTTCCTATAACCTCACCACTAATGCCATCGGCTAAGTTTTTTCGTACTAGTTTACGGTAATTTGCTTCAACTTTTTTTTCATTGTATTCTCCTTCAATATCTTGAAAAGTTGAATCTGCTGCTATAAGGGTGACCAATTCTGTTTGTAATGAATCAGGTAAAAATGCCTTTATATGTAACACATCCCGCTTGCTGGAATCGGCAAAACTTAGCATGTGTTTTTGAATAGGAATGAATAAACTATCTACTTTGATGTTTAGAGAATCAATATTAATTTGAATGATGGGTTTGTTGAAGGTCAATTGGATATCCAGATCCTGATAAAAACTTTTCCCTGAATTTATTTGGATGCTTAACTTTTCTGGTTTCCTTTCAGAGCTAGGAAATTTGGCCCAGATTAGTGAATCACTACTGAATCCAATAGAATCCTGTACGTGTAGGTTTAATGGAATGCTATCTAGTATTGGGATCTTAGGGAAAAAGCGTAGTCTTTTTTCTCCTTGAACATAGAATAGGTCTTTTCCTAAGAGATCATTTTCAACTTCATTCAACAGTGGGTTTCGATTGAGGATAATGTCAAAATTCTTTCCAAAATTAGCAGACCGAAGAATTTTAATAGGGGTTAGATCGGCCTTTGTTAGATTAAAAAAAAGAGAATCTGTACTTTCTGGTGATAGGAAAATTGTATCAGGTAAAAAGTCATATTCTTCGCTTTTGTAATCCGCTTTTAAGTTGCCATTGGCATCTCTCCAGGCATAAGCTCTGTAATGGCCCGATTTTAGGTTATTTAAACTAAAATTTCCTAAGGTGTCTACTTGAGCAAGATAGTAGGGAGGAGCTGTAAAAACATCTGTGCTATCGTCTAAAGGATAAATACCGACCAATACATTTTTATAATCCTCTTTGGAATCAGCGAAAGGAAAACGAAGTCGGCCTGAAAGTTTTAAACTATCTATTAGATTTCCTGTAGAAAAGACCAATCTGAGGTTGTCAGCAGGGTTTCTTTCTGAGATGTCAACAATCGATTTTTGAAAATCAATTACGTAGGTTGTGCTATCCTCTAAGTCTTGTTTGAGTAGTACCGTTACGGTGTTTTTTAAAGCGGTAAACTCCACTAGGTCTTTGTTGATTTTGGGGGTAATGACGACTCCTTTTCCTGGATTATCCAATCCTACGAACTCATCAAAAGTCAAGACGATTCTCTCTGGCTTTGTATTTACGCTTTGATCCTTTGGAACGCTCTCAATCAATAAAGGTGGGTTTTCATCTCTGGGACCACCCATAGGCGAACTTTGCTTGGCACAGGAAAATGTGGCAAGTCCGGATAGAAAAAGGAGGAATAGATAAATTAATTGCTTCACTTCTTTTTAAAGATAAAAATGTTGCTCGAGTAATCTCCAGGAATTAGCGCCTTTCTATTGGAGCGGAACCCTTGAATGAAGGCTTTCCAATACCTAGAAAATTGGCTTTGATTTGGATGTCTATAGTTTTCGGAGAGAAGACTTACATAGTAGGAGTCAAAAATCATGGGTTTGGTTTCAGCTAATTCCAAGTTGAATTCTTCTTGAAGTACAGCTATAGATTTTTTGGAAAAATGGTAAAGGTGTCGGGGTACATCATAACCAGCCCAATAGTTTCTGTAGTATTTGGCGTCTTCAGAAAGTGGATTTGGAACGGCGATTATAAGATAACCATTTGATTTTAAACGGTTTATGATAATTTTTAATGTCTTACGTAGCTTGTGGATGTGCTCCAAAACGTGAAATAATGTAATGACGTCGTAGGTTTCGTTAGTAGGAAGTTCTTCTAAACTAGTAACGATCTGATTGGGTAGTTTAGCTAATGCTTGGCCTCGTGCCTTTTCACTAGGTTCTATGCCTTGAACTATCCATTTTTGTTTGTTGGCTTCCTGTAAAAATTCTCCTGTACCACAGCCGTAATCCAAAAGCGTTCTTCCCTTACTTAGTTTATGGATGAGGGTTACTTTCTTTTGGATACTGTAGTTACGAATTCTTTGGTAAACCCACTGCGTAAAATTCTGAACTTTATCTTCGTGAGAATAGTATTCTTTAAAATCGTAGAAGGGCCCGATTTCTTCTTCTTTTGGTCTTGGATTAGTAAATAGCAACTCACAGTTCTCACATCTGCAGAGGGTAAACTCTTTTTGGCTTACGGCATAATCTTTCACCAGAGAGTGGTTGAGGATGTTTCCGTTTTTGCAGAGCGGGCATTTGAATAATCGTTCCGACATTAGCGTCCTAAGTAAACAGTCAAGATAGAAAGATCTGCAGGGGATACACCGCTTATTCGGGAAGCTTGTCCTAAGGTGTCAGGGCGAATCTTGTGGAGTTTTTGTCTCCCCTCATTGGAAAGTGCAGCAATACTTAGATAGTCGAAGGTAGGAGCTATTTTGAAATCTTCCATGTTGGCAAGCTTGTCTACCATCATTTGTTCTTTTACTAAATAGCTTTCGTATTTAATTTGGATTTCAGCTTGCTCGATTACTTCCGTAGAATACTTTTTTAAGTAGTCTGCTAGTTCTTCTGATAGGCCGGCCAATTCATTTATTCCGAGTTGAGGTCGTTTAAGTAGTTTCTCTGCTGAGATTTTTTCAGTAATTGTTGCTGTTTCTAGCCGTTCAAGTCCTGGATTTATTGCATCAGGACTGAATTTCTTTTGTTTTAAGTCATTGATTAGTTTAGCTGTCTCCGACTTCTTACGGCTCATTTTGTCGAAGCGTTCATCACTAGCCAAACCAAGGGAGTGACCAAGAGCAGTGAGTCGAAGATCTGCATTGTCTTGGCGTAGGGAAAGGCGAAACTCTGCTCGAGAAGTAAACATGCGATAGGGCTCTTCTGTTCCTTTGGTAATTAGGTCATCGATGAGCACGCCGATATAGGCATCAGATCTTTTGAGTACAAAAGGATCCTTTTCTTGTACGCGAAGGCTCGCATTGATTCCTGCCATTAATCCTTGGCAGGCAGCTTCTTCGTAGCCGGTAGTTCCATTGATTTGACCTGCAAAGTAAAGGTTTGGAATTGCTTGAGTTTCTAGGGTTAGTTTAAGTTGTGTAGGTGGAAAGAAATCGTATTCAATGGCATACCCAGGGCGGAACATTTTGGCTTGTTCAAATCCAGGTATTTTTCGGAGCGCCGCGTATTGTACTTCCTCAGGTAGGGAGGTAGAAAATCCGTTTACATATATTTCTACAGTGTTCCATCCTTCGGGCTCTACGAAGATTTGGTGTCGGTCTCGTTCTGCAAACCTGTTGATTTTATCTTCAATGCTTGGGCAATATCTTGGTCCAAGGCCTTGAATACGTCCATTAAACATCGGAGAGCGATCAAACCCTGTCTCCAAGGCCCGGTGGACCTCGGTGTTCGTATAGGTGATCCAGCAACTCCGTTGGGCCTGTAAAGGACTGGTACTGTCTAGATAAGAGAATTTTTCTGGACGTTCGTCTCCCAATTGTTCCTCCATTTTGGAATAATCCAAACTTCTACCATCTACCCGGGGAGGAGTTCCTGTCTTCATTCTTCCGGCCTCAAGCCCCAAGGACACGAGTTGTTCTGTGATCCCTTTTGCGGCCCCTTCTCCTGTTCTTCCTCCTCCAAACTGCTTTTCACCGATGTGGATGATCCCATTCAGAAAAGTCCCGTTTGTGAGTACAACTGTCTTGGATTCGATTTCGATTCCTATGCCGGTGCGCACGCCAGACACGACCCCATTCTTAATCAAAAGCCCGGCAATCATTTCTTGCCAAAAATCTACGTTCGGTGTGTATTCCAAGGCAAGGCGCCATTCTTCTGCAAAGCGCATGCGGTCATTTTGTGTACGGGGAGACCACATGGCAGGGCCTTTAGACCGATTAAGCATACGGAATTGGATCATGGACTTGTCTGAAATGATGCCCGACAATCCTCCTAGTGCATCAATTTCACGAATAATTTGTCCTTTGGCCACACCGCCCATGGCAGGATTGCAAGACATCTGGGCAATCGTGTTCATATTCATGGTACACAGAAGTACGGACGAACCCATTTTGGCTGCTGCATGTGCCGCTTCACAGCCTGCGTGCCCTGCACCTACTACGATGACATCGTATTTTGGAAACATTTATTTTAAGTTGTGTTTCACGTGGAACAGTTCTGTAAAGAATCGAAATTCTTTCACAAATGTTCCACGTGGAACGTCAGTTTAATCGATACAATTCTATGGCTTCTTCCTCCTTTGTCCTCATAAGCGAAGCCTCGTCTTTTGTTTTGTCTTTGTGACCCATCAAGTGAAGCAGGCCATGCGCCAATACTCGTGTGAGTTCAGTAGCTTCTTCTATATGTAGGGATTTGGCATTTTCACGGACTCGATCTACACTAATGAAGATGTCTCCTTCCAATTCTCCTGTTTTTTCAGAGTTGTCAAAGGTAATGATGTCTGTATAAGTGTCGTGTTTTAAATATTCAAGATTCATTTGATACAAGTATTCATCCGAACAAAACACGTAGTTCAATTCCTTGATTCGAAAGCCGGAAGCATTCGCTAATTCTTTCAACCAACGTTTTCGGCGTAGTTTGTCTTGCAATTCAAAGTGAATATCTTCGGAAAAAAAATGAACAGCCATAACTTACTCTAGGTAAAATGAAAGTATTGTTTTCTTTCCTCCTTCTTCAAATTTGACTTCGTCGCTCAGGTGTTTCATTAAGAATATTCCTCTACCCCCCACTTTTTCTAAATTCTCTATTGCCGTTGGGTCAGGTAATTGAGTTACATCAAAACCATTTCCTTCATCTTCAATGCAACAACGTAAGATTCCCGGCTCCATTTGGAGTTCTAGCTTAACGGATTTAGTTGCATCACTTTGGTTTCCATGAACGATCGCATTACTGATGCATTCGGTCACCGAAATCATGATATTGCCATATTGATCATCGTTGATTTCGAAGGACTCTTTGGCATTGTCGATAAAACTCTCAATGATTTGAATGTTTTCTATCAAAGAAGGAATAGAAATTTTTATGGATTTCATCACAATTATTCGGCGCTAGGTAGTTCTATTTTTCTTTTTCTCAGTGAAGCTCTAGTACAACAGGACAATGGTCTGAATGAACCACGTCGGGTAAAATTACGGCACTTTTTAGTTTGTTTTGCAATTCTTTGCTTGCCATGTGGTAATCTATTCGCCAGCCTAGGTTTTTCTCTCGGGAATTTGCTCGGTAACTCCACCAAGAATAATGACCGGGGGCTGTATGGAAGTTACGAAAGGTATCGATAAAGCCCAGGTCCACCAATTTATCCATCCAGGCCCGCTCTTCGGGAAGGAATCCTGAAGTGTTTTTGTTGGAAATGGGATTGTGAATGTCAATTGGCTTGTGGCAAATGTTGTAATCTCCGCTTAGGATCAATCCTGAATTCTCCTTTTTTAAGTCTTTTATAAACCCATACACATCATCTAGAAAGGCGTATTTGAAGTCCTGCCGCACATCACCAGTAGTTCCTGAGGGGAAATAAGCAGAGATAAAAGAAAACCCCTCGAAATCTGCGCGAATCATTCTCCCCTCGTCGTCGTAGGCGGATACGCCCATTCCATAATGCACTGATTTAGGGGCAATTTTGCTCAAAATCGCCACGCCACTGTACCCTTTTTTGACGGCAGGGTACCAGTATACTTCGTAGCCCAAATCTTGGAAAATGCGAAAGTTAACATCTGACTCTAAAGCCTTAATCTCCTGTAAACCA
>JALRIY010000123.1 GCA_023255285.1 Algoriphagus sp. | reverse complement strand
GCACGGAAATGAGGGTCAGGGTTGGAAGCTCCAGTAAGATCATACCGTACATTAGGAAGCTTCCTCGATAACTTTGCTGCTCTTGTGCAACCATGCTTATTGGTTAAGCGTTCCTACGTTGACTACTGGGCTCGCGCTGCGGTCGGAGCATAGTACTACCATTAGATTGGATACCATGGCAGCCTTTTTTTCTTGGTCAAACTCGATGATGTCTTTCATTTTCAAGTCTGCCAAGGCCATTTCAACCATGCCTACAGCCCCTTCTACGATTTTCTGTCGTGCCGCCACGATAGCAGTTGCCTGCTGGCGTTGGAGCATTGCAGAAGCAATCTCTGCAGCATAGGCCAGGTTGGAAATGCGCGCTTCAATTACTTTGATTCCTGCTTGAAGGAGGCGTTCTGAGATCTCTTGTTCTAAGGAATGGTTGATTTCTTCCACTCCGGAGCGTAGGGTCACCTCATTGTGGTTGTCATCAAAATTATCGTAGCAGTAGAGGCCTGCCATTTTCCGTACAGCTGCATCGGTTTGCAAATGGACAAAATTTTCGTAGTCTTCCACATCAAAACTTGCTTTAAAGGTGTTTTCCACTTGCCAAACTACGATGGTGCCAATCATGACTGGATTACCGATTTTGTCATTGACCTTTAAAGGTTTATTTTCAAAATTGCGTACCCGTAGGGAGATTTTCTTTTTGGTCATAAAGGGATTTACCCAATAAAACCCATTGACTTTTACGGTGCCTTTGTATTCTCCAAATAGCAATAAGACCATTGCCTTATTAGGCTCCACAATAAAAAGACCTGCCAAAGAGATTAATGAAATTACTAGGAGGGGTACCCCGAGTATCGGGATAGGAAAAGCTTGAGTAAAAAGAAAGATGGCGGTTCCGATTCCAAAAAGGATTAGGAAAAGTAGTAGAAATCCTGAACTTGGTTTGGTGATTTTTTCCATAACAATGGTATTAAAATGATATCATATTGATATACGTAAATCTAGTTAAAAAGTTGGAATTCATGCAAAAAAAATCCCCAATTTTATGGGGAGCTTAAGGTTAGTTCTTTTTAAAAAGAGAATCTACAAATTCAGTGCGGTTGAAAAGTTGCAGGTCGCTCATCTTTTCGCCCACCCCGATAAACTTAACAGGAATTTTGAATTGGTCGGAGATACCGATGACTACGCCGCCTTTGGCAGTTCCATCCAGTTTGGTGATGGCTAGAGAGCTCACTTCGGTAGCTTTGGTAAACTCTTTGGCTTGCATAAAAGCGTTTTGACCTGTAGAGCCGTCGAGGACTAGCATAATCTCATGTGGTGCTTCCGGGATAAATTTTTGCATCACCCGCTTGATCTTGGTCAGCTCATTCATCAAATTGACTTTGGTATGTAGTCGACCGGCAGTATCGATGATTACGAGATCCGCCTGGGTATCTAAGCCTTGTTTGATGGCATCGTAGGCCACAGCCGCTGGGTCTGTATTCATGCCATGCGACACCACGGGCACGCCTACACGATTTCCCCAAAGGATCAGTTGGTCCACTGCTGCTGCACGGAAAGTGTCTGCTGCACCGAGTACTACAGACTTGCCTGCATTTTTGAATAGGTGTGCCAATTTGCCGATGGTGGTAGTTTTTCCTACTCCATTGACGCCGACAACTAGGATGACGTAAGGCTTCTTATCTACAGGTAACTCAAAGTCAAGTAGGTCTTGGGTGTTATTTTCCGAAAGGAGATTCGCTATTTCCTCACGAAGGATCAGATCAAGTTCGGAAGCATTGAGGTACTTGTCCCGAGCGACTCGCTCTTCAATACGCTGGATGATTTTGACGGTGGTTTCTACACCTAGGTCGGAACTGATTAACACCTCTTCCAATTCATCCAACACATCTTCATCTACCTTGGATTTACCAACTACCGCCTTGCTTAGTTTAGAAAAAATGGATTCACTGGTCTTTTGCAGGCCTTGATCCAAACTTTCTTTTTTCTCTTTTGAGAAGAAACCAAAGATTCCCATGGGTGATGTAGTTAATTGGAAGGTAAGGTAATGAAAAAGTCCCTGCTGAGAAATTCAGAGGGACTTCAGAACCAACGTTAGGAAGGTAAATTATTTATTTAAGGTGGACATCACTTCCGTAGAAGGGACCATTTCTTCTCTAAAGGTATAGGCGCCAGTCTTTGGAGACTTTACTGCACGAATTACTTTGGCGTAAGACACGCCACCTTCTTTTTTAAGGGTTGCTACAACTTTCTTAGCCATTGCTTTTTTGTTTAAGGGACTGGGTCCCGAGCTAAAATTACTTTATTTCTTTATGAACAGTGACCTTCTTTAGGATTGGGTTGAACTTTTTCAATTCCAATCTTTCGGTAGTGTTTTTTCTATTTTTGGTTGTGATGTATCTAGAAGTACCTGGCATGCCAGAGTTTTTATGCTCTGTACACTCCATAATCACTTGTACTCGGTTGCCTTTCTTAGCCATCTCTGAATATATTTAAGGGACTGTGACTGGATTATCGGATGACAATCATGCCTTTTTGCTGTGCTTCTTTCAACACGGCAGTGATGCCATTTTTGTTGATTGTCTTTAATGCCTTTGAGCACACTTTCAATGTAATCCAAGCGTCTTCTTCTGGAACATAGAAACTCTTCTTGTGAAGATTTGGGTAAAATCTACGTTTCGTCTTGTTGTTCGCATGGGACACGTTGTTACCTACTTGAGGTCTTTTGCCTGTAATGTCACAAACTTTTGCCATGATAATGTATACTTAATGGTATGCGTTTCTGTATTGGGTCTGCAAATATCGGAACTTTTCGGATAGTAGCAACAACTATTTTAAAAATATTCCTTGATTTTTAGGATTTAGGGTAGGGGCAATGTTTGCATCCGCTTCCGCAGCAATAGCCGCGCTTCAGATGGTATTTTTCAGTAAAAACCAATAGCCCTTGGTTATTGATGTAATAGTCCTCAAGTGTTAACGTTGGAATGGGCTTCTTTTCGTTTTTCATGGCTTTGCCTAATGGCATTTCCTATATTTGTGTACGACAACCTACTGTCAGTTTACAAAATTAAGCAAATCATGGAAATCATCACCTCAAGTAACCAAGCCATCGCTCTAGAAGAAAAGTACGGAGCGAACAATTACCATCCATTGCCCGTCGTATTGACTCGCGGGGAAGGGGTATTTGTATGGGATGTGGAAGGAAAGCGGTACTATGATTTTTTGTCTGCCTACTCGGCGGTGAATCAAGGGCACTGTCATCCAAGGATCAAAAACGCCATGATTGAACAGTTGGGGACGCTTACCCTTACATCCCGTGCCTTTCATAACGATCAGCTTGGACCTTTTGAACAGTACATAACCAATTACTTTGGCTTTGATAAGGTGCTGCCCATGAATACCGGAGCGGAAGGCGTGGAAACAGCCTTAAAACTGGCAAGAAAGTGGGGGCATGAGGTGAAAGGTGTTGCTGAGAATAAGGCGAAAATTATCGTAGCGGAAGGTAACTTTCATGGACGTACCACGACTATCGTTTCTTTTTCGACAGATGAAGAAGCACGCAAGAACTTTGGGCCCTTTACCCCAGGTTTTATTACTGTTCCTTACGATGATATAGCTGCGCTAGAACAGGCCTTAGAGCAAGAGGGAGTAGTTGCCTTTTTGATCGAACCCATCCAAGGGGAGGCGGGTGTATATACTCCCGCAGCCGATTACCTGAACAAAGTTAAAGCAGCTTGTAGCAAGAAGAACGTATTGCTTATCGCTGACGAGATTCAGACAGGCATTGCCCGTACGGGTTCCTTGCTTGCCGTTTGTGGCAACTGTACCTGTCAAGGGCACTGTGAACAGCAGGTGACCTATACCAAGCCCGATATTTTGATTTTAGGCAAAGCATTGTCTGGAGGTTTTTATCCTGTTTCTGCAGTATTAGCAAACGACGCAATTATGAATGTCTTAAAGCCCGGTCAACATGGATCTACCTTTGGTGGAAATCCCGTGGCGGCACGCGTAGCAATGACTGCCTTAGAGGTCGTTCGTGATGAAAAATTGGCGCAAAATGCCCGTCATTTGGGTGATTTGTTCCGTTTACGACTACAAGTCTTGGTAGACAAGTACAAGATCCTAAGCCTAGTTCGGGGCAAGGGCTTGCTCAATGCCGTGGTCATCAACGATGGTCCCGAGAGCAGTACTGCCTGGGATATTTGTGTCAAACTTGCACAAGCTGGTTTGCTGGCCAAGCCTACTCATGGCAATATCATTCGCTTTGCGCCTCCTTTGGTCCTAACTGAAGAGCAGCTGCATGAATGTGTGGACATCATTGAGTCTGTGGTCGCCACCTACGGTTGAGTTAACAAAACGCTCTTTCTCCTGTTTTCCAATTAAACGATTCCAGTTGTGTCCAAAGCAGTCATTTTTGATATGGATGGGGTGATTTGTCACACCAATCCCTACCATGCCCAAGCCTTTTCCCGCTTTTTTGAAAAGCGAAACCTCTTTCCGACAGAAGAAGAGTATTTCCAGCACATGTATGGGAAGAATAATGGCTATATTCTAAGCCATTTTTTAGGTAGAAAAATTGAAGGGGAAGAACTCCTTGACTTGGAATTTGAAAAGGAAAGTTTATTTCGAGAGATATACCAGCACCATATAGATCCCATTTCTGGATTTTTAGATTTTTTTCATGGGCTGAAGCAAGCGGGGTTGAAAACAGGAATTGCAACATCTGCGCCTTTTGCCAATATGGAATTGATTGCTGGAAAGTTGGATCTTTTTCCGCACTTGGAATCTGCACTTGCCAGTGAGCAAGTAAGTAAGCACAAGCCTGATCCCGAAGTATATCTGAAGTCTGCGGGCAATCTCTCCCTGTCCCCAGATCGTTGCTTGGTCTTTGAGGATTCCTTCTCAGGCGTGAGTGCAGCTAAAAATGCCGGAATGAAAGTAGTGGCCGTGCTTTCTTCTCATCAAAAATCGGAATTACCTCCCTGTGACTGGTATATCGAGGATTATTCCGAAATTGGTCCCGATTTAATTCACCAACTGATACCCTGATGAATACCCGTAGACCCCGTCGAAATCGTAAATCTGAAGCTGTCCGCAACTTGGTGGAAGAAACGCAGGTGTCCGTCAAGGACTTGATCTTCCCCTTATTTCTAGTGGAGGGCCGCGATCAAGAAAGTGAAGTGGCTTCCATGCCGGGCATTTACAGAAGATCCTTGGATGGGATGCTTCGGGAGATTGAGTCTTGTATGCAGTTGGGAATCCGTGCGGTGGATGTATTTCCGGCCTATCCAGAATCCTTGAAAGATGCCGTGGCCTCAGAGAGTTACAATCCCGAAACTTTTTACTTGAAGGCTTTACGACAAATCAAGAAAGAGTTTCCTGAGCTTTGCTTGATGTCTGATGTAGCGATGGATCCTTACAATAGCGATGGACACGATGGCTTAGTCAAAAATGGAAAAATCCTGAATGACGAGACTCTAGTGATTTTGGGTAAAATGGCTTTGGCTCAAGCTGAGGCAGGTGTAGATATTTTGGGCCCATCCGATATGATGGACGGTCGTGTGGGATACATTCGCCAGCAGCTCGATCAGCATGGATTTAGCGATACCTCCATCATGTCTTATACTGCCAAGTATGCAAGTGCTTTTTATGGCCCGTTCCGTGATGCATTGGATTCTGCTCCCAAGTTTGGGGATAAAAAAACCTATCAAATGAATCCTGCCAATAGCAAGGAAGCCTTGGTGGAGGCGGCCTTAGATGTAGAAGAAGGTGCTGACTTTTTAATGGTAAAGCCTGCCTTGAGTTATTTGGATATTATTAAGTCTTTGAGCGAGGCCCATCCACTTCCTATTGCTGCTTATAACGTATCTGGAGAATACAGCATGGTAAAGGCTGCCGCAGCCCGGGGCTGGCTGGACTACGAACGCAGTATGAGCGAGATGTTGCTTTCGATTAAGCGTGCGGGTGCCAAGGTGATTTTAACCTACTTTGCCAAGGATTTTGCAAAATTAAATCAGTAGAGAAATTTTTATTTTTAGGAAGCCCCGATTTATCGGGGCTTTTTTTTATTCCTAGGGCCAGGGTTTTAATTCGGAGAGGTCTTGCCCACTATTCGTATCAAGAGCGATTAGGAGTATTATGTAGTGGAAGAAGCTATCCACTGACAATTCTCTTTAGCTGGTTATGTACCTCCCAATTCATTTTATGCCTTATAAATTCAGTGGTCTTTAATTTTTTTCATGATTTTATTAGAAGTAGGCTTAAATAAGACCCCTTAAATTGATAAAAACACAAAAAATTAAAAAACTGGTTAAAAAATTAACTATAAAAATAAAAATAAATGAAAAATAATTAAAAAATGGTTTGTTTTATAACCAAATAAATAATTAACTTCGATAAAATCTTCTAATGAGGGTTATAATTGAAGTAAACGCGTATTTCTAACCACCTTAATTCTTAACCTATGAACAATTTTACAAGCCTATTGGCAATGGATTTGGTCACAGAAACGGATTTGTCTGCAGCACTGGCTACCAATGTGCTCACTACAAATAATGTTTGGATGATGCTCTGTGCAGCATTGGTGTTTTTTATGCATCTTGGATTTTCGTTTTTAGAAATCGGATTAACAAGACAGAAGAATACAATTAATATTTTATTTAAGAACTTCTTTATAATCACAATGGGACTAAT
>JALRIY010000122.1 GCA_023255285.1 Algoriphagus sp. | reverse complement strand
CGGCGATGCGGTTGTCAAAGACGTAGCATTTGCCTTCAAAGTCTTCTCCGCCTGCTTCCATGCCGTACTTGATGATGCCTCCGTGAAGCTGGTACACATCTTCAAATCCTTGTTCCAGCAGGTAGGCAGATGCTTTTTCGCACTTAATCCCTCCGGTGCAGTAGGTGAGGACTTTTTTGTTTTTAAGGTGTTCGAGCTCCTTCACCTTTTCGGGAAAATCTCGAAAGTTGTCGATGTCTAAGGTAATCGCATTTTTGAATCGACCGAGTTCGTGCTCGTAGTTGGAGCGAACATCTAGGATCACTACATCCTCTTGGTCCTTCAACTGTTTGAATTCCTCTGGTTCTAGGTGCTTGCCTGTTTTCACATTGGGATCTAGGTGGCGGAGAGAGGAATGCACTATTTCGGGCTTGTAGCGCACGTGAATTTTGGCGAAGGCATGCGTATCGTGGGAATCGATTTTGAACTCAGTTTTTGCAAATCGGGGATCTGACTGGATGTAGGCCATGTATTTCTCACAGTCTGCAGCCAACCCGGATACCGTTCCATTGAGCCCTTCATCGGAAATGATGATACGGCCACGGATGTTGTTTTCCACACAGAAGAGGTGGTGCTGTTCCCTATATTCTTCAGGATTGCAAATTTCTGCGTAGCAGTAGTACAGCAGGATGCTGTAGGGTTTGTTTGTATTTTCCATAACTAATGCCCTGTTTCGGCAGGGTGTTTTTTGAGACTTTAGATGCAAGAATCAAGACTGACCTCGTAGTGATGCGGTAATTCGTGTGTTTTACGGATTTCCAAGTCTTCATTCAACACTCAGCGTTCGGCATTCGATATTTGAACAGATGCCGTACTTCGTATTTCCTATTTCGTACTTCTATTTTACTTTCGCCGCAGGATTCCCAAATACGGTCTCGTTTTTTCCGACCGAGGAGATCACTACGGATCCAGCGCCCACACGTGCTCCTTTACCGATGCGTATGCCAGAGACGATGGTGACTCCCGAACCGATAAATACGCCTTCTTCTAAGACCACATCGGCATTGACGATCGACCCTGCTCCCACTTGAACGTAGTCTTCTACGGTCACTTTGTGGTCGATAATCGCGCCGGTATGGAAGATGCAGTGACTTCCGACCTTTGCGCCAGCTCCCACCGTCACCTGTGCATTGATAAAGTTGCCATGCCCAAGTACCGCATCTGTGGAAATGTAAGCGCGTTCATGGATGGCATTGATGGGTTGCATCTTTCGGTCTTCTTGTAGTAGTTCTACTAGAAACTTGCGGTATTTGGTATCGTCTACAGCCACAAAGGCCTCCGCTTTTTTACCAATCAATTTCAGGAATCCCTCGTCTTCGGTGCCGCCGAGGATAGGGACGTTATTGATTTCGGTACCATGAAGGCTGCTGTCTTCATCCAGTAATCCATACACAATCACTTGATTGCTATTGAAAATTTCTAGCGCGGGATGTGCAATGCCTTTGGCGCCGAGGATGATGACAGGTTTGTCCATGAGTGTTTTAAATGTATCGATGCAAAAATACAGGAATTGTGGGGTTTGTCCAACGATTCATTTGGAAGGGCTTCGAAGCAGGCTTTGGCCGATTTTGCAGTTCAAACATTTTTGGGCGCTGCAGTACCTCCGGTACAATTCGAGCATACCTTGGGAATCAAAGGCGGTACTTGGACTCCAGGCATGATGCACAAACTTTCGGAGAATGTAATTTTGCTCGGCAGGGAGGCTTTGAAGTAGGGAAAAGCAACGCTCTTTCCACTCCTCTTGGTCGTGGAATTCTCCATAGGCAAACCAGATGGGGAGCACAAAATTGATTAATAAAAGTTGCACACTTTGCTCAGAGAGCCCATTTGAAGTGGTTTTGCTGCTTGGCTTGCCAAAGGTATAGTGCTGCCTCCAATAGGGGGAGGGCGCGCTTTGGACCATTTTTCGGAACATTTTCAAGTCTCCGGATTCGTCCAAAATTGTGGAGAGCAAATGCGGGGCTTGTGCCAAGACGGTTGCGAGTTGCGCCAGCCTTAGGGTAGGAAAGTTGGCTGGACGTGCCCCCAGAAAAGTCCAATGCTGCCGAGAAAGCCGCGTAGACCAGCCGTATTTTTTCTGATAAAAATCATGGTCTTTTTTGAGTTGCTGCACATAGGAATCCTCCGACTCCTCAGGTAGTAAACCTGCCTGCCCCAATAACATGGCTTCCAGTTGCTGCAGCTGCTCTCGGTGTCTTTTGAGTAGGGTGTAGGGAAGCAATTGGCCCAGTTCTTCCATGGGTAGACGGTTGGTATGGTAGCCAAAGCATCTAAATAGCCAACGGTAAGCCGTTTCTTCCCAGTTCCCTTCCGTGGCCCGAAGCACAGCAAGTACCTCTTTGGATTTTTCGTGTAGGCGTTCGACCAAGGCCTTTTCGGAAGCAGAGAAGCGTAGGATTTCTTGGACGGAGGGGAGGGCATGTGCACAGGGAAGATCAATTTGAAAATCGAGGAGCTGTTGGTAATTTCTCCAAATGTCTAGGTAGATTTTTCCTTTCAACTCTAGGGTAGGCATGGGAGTACCATCCTGCCGGTACACTTGTCGGTCATTTTCCCAAACCAAATGTAGGACGACTAGGTTGTAAGCAGGATCGACATCGTGAGCATGCTGCTTCCACTCAGAAGCCTGCCGATGTACTTCCACATGTCCGTGAAAGGTGATGCCCCCAATGATTACTGATGCATTTCTAAAATCAGGGCCTTCTAACGCATTGGAGTGACCGGCTTGAAGGATTTCAAGGGCTTGCCCATCTGTAGTTGTTAGATTTTTGCGGTCAAAGTACTGGTATTTCCATACCAACTGTAAAAAGTCTTCTTTAAAGTCCATAAAAAATAAGTTTAAAAAGTAACTGTAATCTAATCAAAATCCTTCTATAAAACAAGGAATTTTGTTGATTAAAAGGCTATTAGAAATCTAATATTAGCCATTTTACTTCAAATAACGATCAAGAAGTTCGCGCATTTCTTCCTGAAGTTTTTGAGCTTCTATACGCGCTACTTTTGCAAAATCCTTTTCCTTGGAAGCATAGATGATTCCTCGGCTGGAGTTGACAAGTAGACCGCAATGGGAGTTCATTCCAAAGCGAGCCACGTCGGCCAAGCTGCCGCCTTGGGCGCCCACTCCAGGCACCAAGAAGAAATGCTCGGGAACCTGCTTTCGCACTTCCCCGATGAGCTCGCCTCGGGTGGCACCTACTACATACATCAGGTTCTCGGGGCTTCCCCATTCCTGACTTTTTTCAAGAACAGTCTGGTAAAGTGCTTTGCCTGAAGCGTCTTGTAAGAGTTGAAAATCCAAGGATCCTGGATTAGAAGTTAGCGCAAGAAGAATGGCCCACTTGCCATCAAACTCCAAAAAAGGAGTGATGGAGTCCTTGCCCATGTAAGGCGCAACCGTAATGGAATTAAAGCTCATGTTTTTAAAAAATGCTTCGGCGTAGCGGGTGGCGGTATTGCCAATGTCGCCTCGCTTGGCATCTGCAATCGAAAAGATGTGCTTTGGAATCAAGGCTTCTACCTTAGCGAGCGTTTCCCATCCTTTTGCTCCCTGGGCTTCAAAAAAAGCCGTGTTGGGTTTGTAGGCTACCGCAAAGTCTGCCGTTTCTTCAATGAGCTGCTGACAGAAGGAGAAAATCGGATCAGGCTCACCGTGTAGGTGTGCAGGGAGTTTTTCTAAGTCTGGATCCAATCCTACACAGAGAAAGGAAGATTTTTGTTGGATTTGGGCAAAAAGTTCGGCTTTAGTCATGGGCGGTTCGATCGCTACAAAGGTAGAAAATATTCCTTTTTAAAGGAGGGGAATTCCAGCCAACCAACGTGCTCGATTCGAATAGGCTACCTAGACTTTAGTTACGGAAGTTTGCTTAACAAAGGCTCCTACCAAAGAAGTGCCTGCAGTAATCAAGAAAAAGAGTAGGCTAAAGGCCACCGCCACGCTTTCTTCAATCCCTGCATAGCCATGCGCATAGACCATTACGAGTTCCCGAGCTCCTACTCCTCCGATCGTCAAGGGCAATACTGCCACCAAGGAGGAAAGGAGAAACACGCCTTGGTAGGCCAGCATTTTATCCTGCACCCCGAGGGCCAGTAGCAAGCAGACTACAGCGGTCATTTGTGCCAATTGTCCCAGCAAGGACCAGAAGATTCCCTGCCAAAAGGAAGAGAGAAAATTGGAGAAAAACCATTTTTGAAGGATCCAAAAGGCAGGGAATGTCCCTAACAAACCCATTAGTAATAGTACATTAATCACCAATGGATTGCCAAAAGGCAAAGGGAATTCGATCCAAAGCAGGATTCCAACAAGAAGCACAAGGATGGCTATCAACCCGCCCAGACGATCCAGCAAACTTGCTTTCAGCAGTTCTTTGACGGGTGTTTTAAACTCTTTATTCAAGAGATATACCTTGTAACCATCTCCACCAATTCCCCCAGGGAGGAATAAGTTGTAAAACATACCGATGAGGTAGAGTCGCCAGTTTTCCCAGAAACTGAGGGAGACCTGAATATTTCCAAAATAATAATTAAGGCGAATGGCGGTAGCGACCTTGCTCCCCACAAATAGTACTATGGCTGGGAGCAGCCAAGACCAGGATAAATTTTTGGAAAGTTCAACAAGTTGAGTAGTATCGATTTTTTGAAATACCAGGTACAAGGCTACTCCCGTTAGGAGAATTTTTAGTGCCGTTTTCAGCTGGTTTTTAAGTTGGCTCACGAGAGATTGCAATTTTTTTAACTAGCTAAGAAGGCTAGTTCGATTGGGAAACTTCCTGTTCACCGGTGTACAAGGATTTGATGCGGTAGGTTTTCTTGTCTTGGGATTCAAAATAGGTGCGCACGATAATCTCCGAGATGATTCCTGTGGTGATCAGTTGTATGCCTCCGAGAATTAGGATAAACCCAAGGATCAAGATAGGACGTCCCCAGATGTCTTCGCCCATGATTTTGAGCACCAGGAGGTAGCCATTGATAATTCCCCCAAGGAGGAAGGCAAGAAGCCCAAGCCCTCCAAAGAGGTGGATGGGGCGCTGAAAGTATTTTTGAAAAAACAGCATCAAGATCAAGTCCGCCATCACTTTGAAGGTTCGACTGAGTCCGTATTTGGAGGTGCCGTGAATTCGTGGGTGGTGCTTCACATCCACTTCTGTCATCTTGGCGCCTTGCTGTTTAGCGAGCACGGGGATAAATCGGTGGAGTTCCCCATAAAGCCCCATATTTTGAGCGATGTCTGCTTTGTATACGCGGAGCGTACAGCCATAGTCCTTGAGGTGGACGTTTGTCGAATTTCGAATAATCCAGTTGGCAATTTTGGAAGGGATTTTTCGGAAAATAAACCCATCTTGCCGGTTGGCCCTACGGCCTGCTACCACATCCCATTCCTCGTCGATTGCTTTTTGGAGCATTCCAGGAATATCGGTTGGATCATTTTGCAAATCCCCATCCATGGTGGCAATGTACTGACCAATTGCTTGGTCAATACCTGCAGCCAAAGCGGTGGTTTGTCCGTAATTGCGGTTAAAAATCACCAGCTTGGTTCGGAAATTCGCGTATTTTTTTACTTCTGTTACCGTGCGATCGGTGCTTCCATCCTCTACCAAAATGATTTCGTAGTCTATCCCTGCGAGCGCGGCATAGGTGGCTTGCAGGAGGGGCTGAATGTTGTCTTCTTCGTTGTAAACGGTGATGACGACAGATAAAAGTGGCTGGTTCATTGGAGCAAAGGATTCCTCAAAAGTACCCTTTTAACCGCATTTGGTCAAAATGCTTACTGTTTTTACACCAAATCACCCAAAAAATCCCAGCTACCTGCAGTATCTTTGGGGATGCGCTCTGCTTCATCTTCTGCCGTGATTTCCAATCCCTGGGTGCTGCTACTTCTTTTTTGCGGTCTGGTGGGACCTTTTGCACTAGATTTTCACATGCATTATCCTGATGAAATCTACTACCGAGATGCAGCTGTAAAAATGATGCAAACTAGGGATTACCTGACCACCTACTTGGGGTCTGGGGAGCTGCGTTTCAAGAAACCTATTTTGACCTATTGGGCAGTGCTTGCAGGATTCAAACTCTTTGGGGTACATGCCTTTGGTTCACGCATCTTTTTTTTGCTGGCTGGAGCAGCTACCGTTGGCCTCACTTACCTCCTGGGTAAAACAGTATTTGGGGACCGGAGGATTGCAGAAACTGCAGCTTTGATCTCTGCCTCCAATCCAATTCTCATCTTTGCTTCTACCCGCTCCATCCCTGATGTTCTCCTAGTGTTGACCCTTACGGGCAGTGCCCTTGGCTTTGCCGGGCTTCTTCGCGATGGGGAGCAGGCGAACAAAAAGTTCCTATGGCTGCTGTACCTTGGACTAGCATTGGCTTTCGAAGTGAAGGGGCTTCCTGCCCTGGCACTGGGAGGTATTGGCATCTTGTACCTACGGCTCAATCCTTGGCAGCGGATTTCTTGGAAAAAACTGCTGTATTTCCCCGTTTTGCTTGTAGCACTAGGCATCGGCTTGTTCTGGTTTGTCGCCATGTGGCAGCTTCATGGCTCTGACTTTCTTGGAAGTTTCTTGGAAGATCAGGTGGGAACTCGCGTGACGTCTCGTGTAGTATTAGTGCTTCAAAATGGGGCGGTGGCCTCCTTGCTCCTAGTAGGAATGTTTCTTCCTTGGGTAGCCTTGGCGATTCCCAAATTGAAGACAACTTTGGCAACTGTCTGGAAGGAAAAT
>JALRIY010000121.1 GCA_023255285.1 Algoriphagus sp. | reverse complement strand
ATTAGCACAATATGGCATCAGCGACTTCAAATACATGTGACCAGCTGAGCTTTTTAGTTTTGAATCCTTATTGAGTTTACGTGGATTCATCATTATGATTGTGGGCGGCTTTTTAGTTGGTTTTGGTACTAGGTATGCGGGCGGATGTACCTCTGGCCATGCCATCATGGGTTTGAGTAATTTACAATGGCCATCCCTTGTAGCGACGATATGCTTTATGGCTGGAGGATTCTTTATGGCAAACATTATTTTACCTTGGATTTTATCCTTATAAAAAATTTAAAATGAACAACGAAAGAGTACAAAATATAGATAGTAATACAGCCGGTGTTAATGCCTCAGAGCAAACGCATCCAGGTTGGTATAATTTAAAGTATACCATAGTGGGTATACTATTCGGTATTGTATTTGTAAAGGCAGAGATTATTTCTTGGTTCAGAATTCAAGAAATGTTCCGCCTTCAGTCTTTTCATATGTATGGCGTAATCGGTTCTGCGATTGTTACGGGCATTATTTCTATTCAGCTTATTAAACGTCTGAACATCAAGTCTATTTATGGGGAAACCATAATTATCCCAACTAAAGTCTTTAAAAAGGGACAAGTAATTGGTGGCTTTATCTTTGGATTAGGTTGGGCAATTACAGGAGCCTGTCCAGGCCCTTTATTTGCTCAAATTGGGAGTGGGTATACCGTTATTTTGGTGACTTTAGTTGCTGCGTTAGCTGGAACCTGGGTATATGGCAAGTTTGAAAAACAACTTCCAAACTAACTAACAAGTAATAAATAGGATTATTAAATGCCACCTTTGAAATAAGGTGGCATTTTTAGTGAAATACCTTTTTAATTATAATTCGTATAAAAATGATTATAGTTACCACAATAACCCCAACGATGATGAATTCCATTTGCCTATTTTTTCATTCAACAACCCAAAAAGGAGAATAGTTTTGTTGCTGGTTACTTTGCCCCCATGTTTCTTTTATATTCTCTGTACCTTTGCCTCGTTTTAAAGGATGGACGCTACATGAATTACCTTTCCAAACGTCGAATAGCACTTGGGGCATTATTTTTCTTTGTGGGAATTTGCTTTGCTAGTTGGGCAGCTCGTATACCCGATATTCAAACTAAATTCAGACTTTCTGAAGGAGAATTGGGTTCTTTATTACTCTGTCTTCCTATTGGATCCATGTTGGGATTGCCTATCGCGGGATGGTCTGTGCATCACTATGGTAGTCGAATCGTCATTCTAATTTGTAGTTTTGGGTATGCCTTGACCTTACCCTTGATTGGATTGGCTCCAAGTATTTGGATGATCGTACCTATCCTAGGATTGTTTGGATTATTGGGCAACATCATGAATATCTCTTTAAATACACAAGCCCTAGGCCTGGAAGATCAACTAGGGAAAAGTATTTTGGCTTCCTTCCATGGGCTATGGAGTATGGCGGGTTTTACAGGAGCAGGGCTTGGTGCAGGGATGATTTTTCTTCAATTCTCGCCTGCGGCCCATTATGGATTGGTCACGCTACTAGCTATAGTCATCATTTTAGCTTCTCAAAAATACATAGTCAATGACAAGCGTGAAGGTACTGAGGCAAGCGGCTTGGTTTTAAAAAAGCCTGATCAATTGCTACTACGTGTAGGGCTAATTTCGTTTCTAGGTATGATGGCTGAAGGTTGTATGTTTGATTGGAGCGGAGTCTACTTCAAAAATATTGTGGAGGCCGAGCCTGCTTTGGTTTCAATCGGCTATGTCTGTTTTATGGGTGCGATGGCCTCGGGAAGGTTTGTAACCGATAAGGCTAGTAATCGGTTTGGAAAGCTTTTAGTACTTCAGGTAAGTGGAATGTTGATTTTTTTAGGTTTGGTTCTTGCAGTGGTCTTTCCAAATTTGTATTCGGCGGCGTTTGGATTTTTGTTAGTAGGTTTTGGTGTAGCTTCAATCGTACCTGTTGCCTATGGGATTGCGGGAAGATCCAACTTGTATAGTCCAAGTGTTGCCTTGGCGATTGTATCGACACTTTCGTTTTTTGGGTTTTTGATTGGTCCTGCGGTTATTGGATTTATCGCTGAACTTTTCAACCTGAAGATTTCTTTTGCCCTCATTGCTGTCAATGGTGTAGGTATCTTGTTGTTGAGTAGTTTTGGGAAGAAGGTCTTTTATGCGCAAGAAAGTGCTCCTAAATCATGAGTTTTCCTGAGAATTTTCAATTCGACAAATCGTTTGAAGTAGGAACTTTTCAGGTACATCCCAATGGAAACTTAAGTTTATGTGCTTTGGCTGATCTTTTTCAAGAAATCGCTTGGAAACATGCGGATTCTCAAGGGTTTGGCAGGAACTTACTGGAGCAACAGTTGATGTGGGCGCTTTCACGATTAGAAATAAAAGTAAGCCAATTTCCTCGTTGGGGAGATTCGCTTCGGATTTTTACGGGTGGAAGAGGACAAGCAGGTGCATTTGCTTTTCGTGAGTTTTTGGTATGGGATCAGCACGAGGAGGTAGTGGCTCGAGCTATGTCCTCTTGGTTATTGGTGCATATTGAGAAAAAGAGAATTCTTAAGCCAGAATCCGTACTTCCTCCTTTCCTTTTCAATCCTTTAGCGGCACCTACTTGGCAACCCGCCAAATTGGAGGCTTCAGGTTTTGTAGTAGCCAGCAAACTCATTCAAGTTCAGTATTCGGATTTGGATTTGTACCACCATGTGAATCACACCAGCTACATTCGATGGATCGAAAATATTGCCGCAGATCGCGGAGTATTTCCCAGCCAAATTGCAATCAACTATCTGGCTGAATGTAAGGCAGGTGATCAAGTTGAATTATTGCTTTTGGAATCAGATTCATCCTCATTTATTCAAGGAAAGGTGGAGGATAAATTGGTTTTTGTATCCCAGATTAATTGGGTATAAGTGGTTCTTTTTGGATTTAATTTTTTTGGTAAAAAAATAAATTGAGTGACCGGAGTCACAGGAACTAGTAAGTACTATTTTACAAATTTGTATTTTACCTAAAGAATCTAATTCCGATGATGCAGCCATTTCTCAAGCTTATCACTCTTTTGGTGGCCCTGCTCGGGCTAACTGTTTCCTTAGTCGTACTTGTAGGATTTGTCGTATTTCTTTCCTTTTCTGGGGTTCAGCTACCCTCACTTTCGCAAGCCGACCCGGAGGTCTCTGCTGCTACAGTGGAGCTCCCGGTGGTCAATTCGTTAGCCGATCCTGCGCTAGTTTGGAAAGCACCTGACTGGTCGGAAATGGATCAAGAATCCAATGCGGAAGAACTAAAATATGGAAAAGAATTGGTGGCAAATACAGCAGAATACCTAGGTCCTAATGGCAAGGTAAAGGCAATTTCAAATGGGTTGAATTGCCAAAATTGCCATTTACAAGCAGGAACAGTTCCTCTAGGGAATAATTATGGAGCAGTGGCTGCAACTTACCCTAAGGTTCGTGCCCGATCAGGTCAAGAAGAAGATATTCAGAAACGAATCAATGATTGCTTTGAGCGGAGCTTGAATGGGAAGCCTTTGGAGCGCGAATCCAAGGAAATGAAAGCAATGGCTGCATATATCAATTGGGTGGGTAAAGAAGTTCCTAAAGGAGAATCGCCCCTAGGATCAGGAATCTATTCCCTTCCCCTAATGGACCGCGCAGCAGACCCTATAAAAGGAAAGTTGGTTTATGATAGTCAATGTGCCAGCTGCCACCAAGCGGATGGTAAAGGGATGGCTAAACCGGATGGAAGTGGCTACGTTTATCCACCGTTGTGGGGAGATGCAAGTTACAACCAGGGTGCAGGACTTTACCGATTGTCTCGATTTGCGGGCTATGTCAAAGCAAATATGCCTTTAGGGGTCACTTTTGAACAACCACTATTGACAGATGAGGAATCTTGGGATGTTGCTGCTTATGTCAATAGTATGGAAAGGCCTAAAAAGGATCTTTCCAAAGATTGGCCTGATATTTCAAAGAAACCTATGGATCATCCCTTTGGTCCTTTTGCTGATGAATTTACAGAAGAACAACATAAGTTTGGCCCTTTCAAACCTATTAAAGCAGCAAAGTCTAGCACAAAGTGAGGTTTTTGCTCGTTGTAATTTTCTATTTTATCTTCAATCAGCCTTCTGGATTTGGACAGAATTCCCGGAAGGCAACGGAGAAAAAAGTCCTATTTATTCCAGAGGTAAGTTTTCGTAGTTTTTGGATGAACACGTCCTATACGAATAAGGAGCTTAAATCGGACTATGCAATGGGTATTTCCACAGTGGCTGGTGGAAGATTAAGCTTAGCTAAACATTGGGAGGTGCAAGGGGGCTATCGAATTTTTGCGAATTTGTTTAGTTCACCTTTTTGGGAAATTGACCCAACTACTAGGCAGTCAAATCGGTACGAATCTGGTTTATTTAACTTATTGGATCCAAAAGACCATTTTTTTGGGAGATTAGAATTACTCTCCTTAAGCTATGCTCAGCCGAAGTTTGGTATTAAATTAGGAAAAATGGGAATTCAGACCGAATGGGTCAATTCCCAAGATGGCCGGCTATCTCCAACTGTAGTAGAAGGGATACAAGTTTGGTATTCACCGATCTCATCGTGGAAGTTTAGTGCATGGGGAATTACTCGCATGAATATTCGTGGAAGTAAGGATTGGATACCAGTAGGGGAGACGCTTGGAATATTCCCTCAAGGTAGAAGTCTCTCGGGTACGCCTGCCGCTTATCATGGAAATACTAACAGTACTTGGATTGGAATTTGGGAAGTAGTGGGCAAGTTGAAAGAAGGAAGGCTACTTCGTCTTTCACAAACTATCGCCGAAAATTTGTTTGCTACCTACTGGATCACGTATGAGAATACGATAAAAAATAGCTTAGGGTCTTGGAATTCAGGAATTCAAATGGGTTTGCAACAGGGTATTGGTGAAGGAGGAAATCGCGATCTCGTGAAACAGTATAAAAATCCTTCCGATGTAAATTTTGCAATTTCGGCCAAGTTAAATTGGAAAAAAGGTGCCTGGGAAACCCAAATTAGTTCGACACAAGTATTTGGAAAAGGGAGGTGGTTGAGCCCGAGGGAATGGGGTAAGGATGCCTGGTATACCTTTGTTCCTAGAGAACGAAACGAAGGCTTTGAAACAGTCACAGCGGTGGTGGGATATGCCTCTTACCTTTTTAAAAATCATCCTCTACAACTGTATTCCTATCTGGGAATTCATGTTTTACCAAAACTAGATGATGTAGCAGCCAATAAGTACAATTTCCCAAGTTACCGCCAACATAATTTCGGGGTACGATATGCCCCAAAAAAAATAAAAAATTTAGATTTTCATTTGATTTTTGTTTCTAAAGTACCGCTAACAGCCGCTACACTTAAGCCTGTTCAACAGTACAATAAAGTGGACTTGTGGCATTTCAATGGGCTAATTAATTGGAAATTAGCTAAGAATTAAATCTTACAAATACCGCTATTTGACTTAAATATTAGGAATTTTGAATTTAAAGTAGCACATTTGTAAGTCGAAAAAATGTTTTCGACACTTGTCACCAAGTTAAGCATCGGCGATTCACCTGCCACAAGTAGCAAATCAAGAGTTCTCCAACACAGGTTTTACTTCTTTTTCTTCTACTTTTTTAATTCAATAAATTTTTTTTGAGTTAAAACCTGCAGTCATCAATCTTTTAGAGAACCCAGATTTACTAATACTTACCAAAATAATCTCCCCATTAAGACCATTCGATTTTCTGATTCAGCCTTGTCTGAATTCTCCCTTACCCTCCGAAGCAGAGTCAATGCCTACTTCACTTCTAAGCAGCAAACTAAATTTGCGAACCCAGAAATGAAGTTTAAAACCGTTGTCATGTTGAGCGCTTACTTTCTGCCTATCATTTTAGTTGTTTCAGGGGTATTGGATCAAACCTGGCAGTTATATGCGTGCTATGTAGTAAGTGGTCTAGGAATGGCTGGTATCGGTATGGGTATTATGCACGATGCCATTCACGGAACCTACTCTCAAAATTCCAAGGTGAATAAATTATTGGGTTACACGCTCAATTTGGTAGGGGCCAATGCGACGGTTTGGAGAATCCAACACAATGTATTGCATCACTCGTACACTAATATACCCGAGGGAGATGACGATATCAATGCGCCATTTTTCCTGCGATTTTCGCCTCATGCCCCCAAAAATAAACTTCATGAATTCCAGCATTGGTATACTTGGATTTTTTACGGGTTATCGACCATTTCTTGGGTTACTTCAAAGGACTTCATTCGCTTTGATCGGTATTACAAGATGGGTTTGTTTAAGGGAAAACATGTGTATAGGAACACAATCTTAAAAATCATTGGATGGAAATTGGTCTATTATGCATTTATACTAGGCTTGCCAATTATTTTCTCACCCTTTGGTGTCGGGCACATCTTACTTGCCTTTTTACTTTTGCATTTTATTACTGGACTTAGTATTTCGCTGGTGTTCCAAACGGCACACATTATGCCGGAAGTTGCGTTTCCACAAGCCAATGAAAATGGAATTGTAGAGGGAGAGCGCATGTTGCACCAATTGGCGACCACTTCAAATTATGCGGAAAATAGCCCCTTGTTTTCTTGGATGATTGGTGGGTTGAATTACCAAGTAGAGCACCATTTATTCCCAGATATTTGTCACGTACATTACCGCAACATTGCTCCAATTGTAAAGGCAACTGCCGCAGAATACAACATACCTTACTACACTAAAAAGACATTTTTTGATGCTTTGAAG
>JALRIY010000120.1 GCA_023255285.1 Algoriphagus sp. | reverse complement strand
AAAATTAGCTAATGATGCAGGAATCACCCTCGTAGATTGTATTGGATTTCCGACATGGATGGCACAGGATGAAGAAAAAAGCAAAGCAGGATTTATTCAAATGGAAAAAGAAATGGGGATCCTTGCTGAACTCGGTTGTACACGTGTTGCTGCTCCAGCAATTGGTGCCGAAGCCCCATTGGACCTCCTAAAAGCGGGTGAGCGCTACAAAAAGCTATTGGACTTGGGTAGAAAAACAGGAGTAATGCCTCAACTAGAGTTTTGGGGAGCTTACCCAGCCTTCTTTCATTTGTCACAAGCCCTCGCTGTAGCTGCCGCCGCAGATGATTCAGATGCAAAAATATTAGCTGATGTGTATCACTTATTTCGAGGGGGCTCAGGCTTCGAAGGTTTGAAATTAATAGATGGGCAAGCTATTTCTATTTTCCATCTCAATGACTTTCCCAACGATATTCCTAGAACCAGCCAGCAGGACAAGGACCGGGTATTTCCTGGCGATGGAGCTGCACCATTGCAATCTTTGTCTGACACTTTACGAAAAAAAGGGGGTGAGATCGTTTTATCTTTGGAATTATTTAACCCTGAATATTATGCCATGGATCCAAATTATGTAGCCAAAACAGGACTTGAGAAAATGAAACAGTTTTTCTAAAGATCGGGGTAACCCAACTCAAATCTTAAAAAACAAATCCTACACGAATCAAATAGGGTTCGCTGTAATAGGAACCAAGATTGCTGTGACGGAGATTGTAAAGAAAAGTAAAATTGGCTCCTCCACGAGCTCCAAATGGGGCAAAATAACCGATTCCAACAAAAAATGCTTCTGTCCAAGTACGCTGGAATTTATCTTGAGCATAATTGTAGGCATTCCAATTGATTGATTCTACTTCAGTGTAGGCAAAAATATTGGGAAGCACGTTGTAACGTCCAAAAACCCTGCCTCCGAAGGAAGAACCTTCGGATCCTTGAAAACGGTTGTCTTGATAGTACTGATAGGTGGCTCCTAAACCGGTAGAAAATTTAGAGCTAAGCATCATCCCTGCTAGTGGAGAAAGGTCAATTAACGTTACGGTCCCTAGTTGCAAGCCAAGGCTTCCACCATAATAAATCCGGTCTTTTAAGTTGAATTTTGCCTCCGGATCAATCTCCCGTTGGGCCCTAGCGGAAAGAACAATTCCAAAATTAAGCAATAGAAAAAAGACTAGCAGCTTATTCTTCAACCACCACATAAAGGTCTTCAGTAGGTTTCTTCATGAGGTATTTTTCTCGGGCGAATTTTTCCAATAATTCAGGATTTCCAAAAAGAGCATTGCGATCCTGCTGAATTTGGTCTTTTTTCATCCTATAATATTCTTTCTGATCCTCTAACTCCCAAAGCTGCTTTGTCAGACGCCATTGGGTAGGCAAGTTGTTGGAGTCAATAAAAATCATCCAAACCAAAAATGCTAAGGTTGCCAAAACGTAAAAATTACTACTGTATTTGAGTACTTTTTTCATAGAGTGCGCTTTGATTGACTAAGTTACAAAAATTAGATATAAAAAAGACAGCCCCAGAATTCCGGGGCTGTCGATTTGAATTTATTGAAGAAGATTTTATCTCAATCTCCCCTTAAATATTGCAGAATCGCCCAGTTGTTCTTCGATACGAAGCAGCTGGTTGTACTTCGCCATACGGTCTGATCTTGAAGCAGAACCTGTTTTGATCTGACCACAATTTACTGCTACTGCCAAATCAGCGATGGTCGAATCTTCTGTTTCTCCAGATCGATGCGACATTACAGCCGTAAATCCAGCCTTGTGGGCCATGCTAATTGCATTCAACGTTTCAGTCAAAGTACCAATCTGGTTTACCTTAACTAGGATGGAGTTGGCAGATTTTTCTTCAATCCCACGCTTTAGGAAGTTGACATTCGTTACAAACAAGTCATCGCCAACCAGCTGGATGGTGTCGCCAATCTTGGCTGTAAGCATCGCCCAACCCGCCCAATCTTCTTCGGCACAACCATCTTCGATGGAATCAATAGGGTATTTTTCGGTTAGTTCCGCCAAATATGCCACCTGCTCTTCTCTTGAACGTACCTTCCCATTTGGTCCTTCAAACTTAGAGTAATCGTATTTTCCATCCTTATAAAATTCGGAGGACGCACAATCCAAGGCAATGGTCACATCATCTCCAGGACGGTAGCCAGCCTTTCTGATTGCATCGAGGATACAGGCTAATGCTTCTTCCGTCCCTCCAGAGAAATTAGGTGCAAAACCACCTTCATCACCAACTGCCGTACTCAAATGCTTGTCATGAAGGATTTTTTTCAAGTTGTGAAAAATCTCTGCACCCCAGCGAATTGCTTCAGAGAAGCTGCTAGCTCCGATTGGTCGAACCATAAATTCTTGGAAGGCAATAGGTGCATCGGAGTGAGAGCCCCCGTTGATGATATTCAACATGGGCACCGGAAGCGTATTGGCGTTCACTCCACCGATGTATCGGTACAGTGGCTGTCCAGATTCCATGGCAGCAGCTTTGGCTACAGCAAGAGAAACTCCCAAAATGGCATTGGCACCCAACTTACTTTTGTTGGCTGTTCCATCCAATTCAATCATGATCTGATCGATCGTATTTTGTTCGAAGACATCCATCCCTACCAATTCTGGTGCAATGATGTCATTGACATTGGAAACAGCTTTCAGCACGCCTTTTCCTAGGTATTTACTTTTATCTCCATCTCGAAGTTCTACGGCCTCATTGATGCCTGTGGAGGCACCACTAGGTACCGCAGCTCTTCCAAAAGCTCCATTTTCAGTCACTACATCTACCTCTACGGTAGGATTTCCTCGTGAATCAAGAATTTGTCTTGCATGAATAGATTGAATCAACGTCATGTGTTTACAGGTTTGTTAGTAGAATTATTTTTTTGTAATCAGGGAAACAAAGTCATCAAAAAGGTATCGGGAATCATGTGGCCCTGGAGAGGATTCAGGATGATATTGAACCGAAAAGGCAGGTTTATTTTTCAGTTTAATTCCTGCTACAGTATTGTCATTTAGATGAACATGTGTGATTTCAACTTGCTCATTATTCTCAGCATCTTCCCGCAAGACATTGAATCCATGGTTTTGGGAAGTTATTTCACTTTTCCCAGTCATCAAATTTTTGATAGGATGATTCAATCCGCGATGCCCATGGTGCATTTTATAGGTTGAAATCCCTACTGCTTCTGCAAGGAGCTGGTGTCCCAAACAAATCCCGAAAACAGGCTTGTTCGTTCCCAAAATATCTTTCACTGTAGCCACTGCATAGTCCATAACAGCAGGATCTCCCGGGCCATTGGAAAGAAAATAACCCTGTGGATTCCAAGCTTCCATCTCAGCAAGGGAAGTTTTTGCAGGAAATACTTTACAATACACCCCACGAGAAGCCAGATTTCTCAGAATATTTTTTTTTATTCCAAAATCCAAACAAGCTACTTTAATAGAAGAAGTGGGCTCCCCGAAAAAGAAAGGCTCTTGCGTACATACTTTGGAAGATAATTCTAGCCCATTCATGTCTGGGATTTGGGCTAGTTCTTGTTGAAGTCCCTCCAAATCACCTTCATATGCGGAGCTGATAATGGCATTCATAGCTCCTGCATCCCGAAGATGACGCACGAGCTTACGAGTATCGATATCGGCAATTCCTGTAATCCCTGCTGACACCAAATAGTCTTGTAAGGAACTTGACGCATCAAGTCTAGAAAATACTTCTGAAAAACTATTCACTACGATGCCGGCCACACAGGGCGCAGCTGACTCTATTTCTTCAGGATGAACCCCATAATTTCCAATATGCGAGGTCGATGTCACCACAATTTGACCGGTATAGGAAGGATCAGTATATATTTCCTGATATCCTGTCATTCCAGTATTGAAGCAGATTTCGCCGCCATTGGTACCTGGAGCGCCAACGAGAGTCCCTGAGAAGACCGTGCCATCTGCGAGAAGAAGGGTAGCTTTTTGTTTAGTCATTTCTTAGAAAGTTGCCCAAAGTTAATAAATCTTGGGGAGGGTAAGATGTGGATAGGAAATAAAAAAAGGATTGAACTAAGTTCAATCCTTTTTAAGTCGAAATTTTTTTCCACTTATTTCTCTTCAGTCTCTTCTTCAGAAGTTTCCGCAGCAGGAGTTTCTTCTGTAGCTGCTTCAGCAACAGGAGTAGTTGTCTCTTCCACTACTTCTGCTTCAGCAACTGGAGTCTCTTCGATAATTTCCGCTTCAACAGCTGGAGTTTCCTCTACTACTACTGCTGCTTTGGGAGCAGGGGAAGCTGTAGTACTTTCAGCTGTACCAGTAGACCTTCTAGATCTTCTGGTGGTCTTTTTAGCAGGCGCTGCATCTTTCAACATCAATTCATTGAAATCTACTAGCTCGATAATGCACATTTCGGCGTTATCACCCAGACGAAACCCAGTTTTAATAATACGGGTATATCCTCCTGGACGTGTTCCTACTTTCTCTATCACTTCACCAAAAAGAGCTTTAATGGCCTCTTTGCTTTTTAAGTAGGAGAAAGCAATTCTTCTATTGTGCGTAGTATCTTCTTTTGCTCTGGTCACCAGAGGCTCTACAAACTTCTTCAATTCTTTCGCTTTGGCAAGCGTAGTGGATATACGCTTGTGAAGAATCAGGGAAGTCCCCATATTGGAAAGCATTGCTTTTCTGTGCGAAGCAGTTCTGCCCAGGTGGTTTATTTTCTTACCGTGTCTCATTGTTAATTATTCTTCATCAAGTTTGTACTTAGAAATGTCCATACCAAAGGTTAGACCTTTCTCCTGGATCAGCTGCTCCAATTCGGCTAGTGATTTTTTACCGAAGTTTCTAAATTTCATCATGTCTGAAATTTCAAGTCTAGCAAGATCTCCTAGAGTTCTCACGTCAGCTGCTTTCAAGCAATTAAAGGCACGAACCGAGAGGTCGAGATCCCCTAATGAAGTTTTAAGAAGCTTGCGCATGTGAAGGAATTCCTCATCGATTGGCTCAGGCTCGGCAACTCCAGTAGAGTCTAGAACCATGGTTTGATCTGAGAAAAGCATGAAATGCTGAATCAAAATCTTTGCTGACTCTTGCAGTGCTTTTTCAGGGTGAATAGAACCATCCGTGTGCACTTCTAGAATCAATTTTTCAAAATCAGTCTTCTGCTCAACTCGTGTATTTTCAACGCTATACTTTACATTTTTGATAGGTGTAAAGATGGCGTCAATCGAAATCTGTCCAAATACCTGGTCTTTTGGTTTGGATTCTTCTGCAGGTAAATACCCTCTCCCTTTCTCGATTGTCAACTCAATCTCAAAATTCTTGGTTTGGTCAATGTGACAAATAACCAATTCCGGATTGAGTACTTCAAAGGAAGAAGTAAACTTAGCTATATCTCCTGCTGTAAAAACAGACTGATTTTTGATTTCTACTACAATTTTTCCATCGAAAGCATCGTGTACCTTCTTGAAACGAACCTGTTTTAGATTCAAAATGATGTCTGTCACATCTTCTACTACACCTTCTACGGTGGAAAATTCATGAACCACTCCTGGGATTTTGATAGAAGTGATGGCATATCCCTCCAAGGAAGAAAGTAGAATTCTTCTTAGGGCGTTACCGATCGTAACTCCATAGCCTTTTTCAAGCGGTTTGAATGTGAATAAGCCATGAAAATCATCGGCTTTTTCCATTACCACTTTTTCGGGCATTTGAAATGCTAGTATGGACATATATTTCGTTCTGTTTTAGCTGGAAATAGTGAAATATTACTTAGAGTAAAGTTCAACGATAAGCTGTACTTTGATATTCTCAGGAATATCGTCTCTGCTAGGAATCGTTACAAATTTACCTGACATCGAGGCATTGTCCCACTCTAACCAGGAATACCGAGATGTACCTCTTCCCGCCAAGCTATTAGTGATTGCCTCAAGAGACTTAGAACGCTCTCGAACGGATACCACATCACCTGGCTTTAAGGTGTAGGAAGGAATGTTAACCAGTTCACCGTTTACCAAGATATGCTTGTGCGATACAAGCTGTCTTGCGCCACGACGAGTTGGGGAAATTCCCAAACGGTATACAGTGTTATCCAAACGAGCTTCAAGAAGCTGTAGTAGGTTTTCACCAGTAATACCTGATTTTCTAGAAGCAAGGTCAAACATCTTCGCGAATTGTCTTTCCAAAACGCCGTAGATGTATTTTGCTTTTTGCTTCTCTGCAAGCTGAACTGCATATTCAGACTGCTTCTTTCTTCTACCACGACCGTGCATTCCTGGAGGGTAGTTTTTCTTTTGAAGTGCCTTGCTATGCCCTTCAATCGCTTCTCCAAATCTTCTGGAGATTTTTGCTTTAGGACCTGTATATCTTGCCATGCTTTTACTTTTTTAAAGTTAAACTCTTCTACGCTTAGGTGGACGACAACCGTTGTGCGGCATAGGTGTTACGTCAATAATAGTCGTTACATCTAGTCCCACATTTTGCAAGGTTCGGATCGCTGATTCACGACCTGCTCCTGGACCTTTTACGAACACTTCAATTTTTCTCAAACCGAGTTCGTAAGCTACTTGACCACAATTTTGTGCGGCCATCTGTGCAGCGTATGGAGTATTTTTCTTGGATCCTCTGAAACCCATTTTACCGGCAGAAGCCCATGAGATCACTTGACCTGAGATGTTGGTAATGGAGATAATGATATTGTTGAAGGAGGCTTTGATGTGCGCCTGACCTATCGCTTCTACCTTTACTACTCTTTTCTTACCCTTTGCTTTATCGTTTC
>JALRIY010000011.1 GCA_023255285.1 Algoriphagus sp. | reverse complement strand
CAACAGCCCTCGCACATACAAGGAATTGCGCTAGAAACCTTAGCCCAAGATTTTGGAACTCCTCTCTATGTGTACGATGGAGAAAAGATTGTCCAACAAATTCAATCCCTACAAACCGCTTTTGCAGCAGTTCCCCTCCGGATTAAATATGCCACCAAAGCCCTTTCTAGCCTCTCTGTACTTCGTCTTATCCGAAAGGCTGGGGCAGAATTGGACGCCGTTTCATTGGGGGAAATAAAACTCGGCCTTCTTGCAGGTTGTACTGCTTCCGAAATTATGTATACCCCTAGTGGTGTGGGCTTTGACGAAATTCAAGAAGCAGTACAGATTGGTGTGATGATCAATGTGGATAGCTTACCACTTTTAGAAAAGATTGGACAGACCTACGGCGGCACCTTGCCGATTTGCATACGTCTCAACCCGCATATTCTTGCGGGAGGCAACTTGAAAATCTCTGTGGGCCACAAGGAAAGTAAGTTTGGAATATCGATAGAGCAACTCCCAGAAATCTTGGAATTAGTAAAGCGCTACCAAATCTCGGTGACAGGACTTCATGTACACACGGGCTCGGATATTTACGATGCGGAAGTGTTTTTAAAGGGAGGTAACGTTTTATTTGAAGCCGCCATGCAGTTTTCTGATTTGCGCTTTTTAGACTTTGGAGGAGGCTTTAAAGTAGCTTACAGCCCAGAAGATTCTGCCACAGATATCGCTCAATTGGGCAAAGTGGTGAGTGCTGCTTTCCAGGCCTTTTGTGAAAAATATGGCCGTCAGCTGGAGCTATGGATCGAACCGGGCAAGTACCTAGTATCCGAAGCAGGTTATTTTATCGTTAAGGCAACAGTGGTGAAGGAATCCCCAACCCTTCATTTTGTGGGGGTAGACTCTGGTTTAAATCACCTTATCCGCCCCATGATGTACGATGCCTACCACGATATCTACAACCTCAGCAACCAAGAAGGGGCCACCGCCTCTTACACAGTAGTGGGTTACATCTGTGAGACGGACACCCTTGCTTCGCAGCGTCAACTGCATGTGGTCAAGGAGGGAGATTTGTTGGTCCTCAAAAATGCAGGTGCTTATGGCTTTACTATGTCCTCTAATTACAACGCCCGCCTTCGTCCTGCAGAAGTACTAGTTTGGGAAGGAAAGGCACATTTGATTCGCAAGCGAGAGCAATTTGAGGACCTGCTACGCAACCAGGTTTCCATCGACCTCTAAAAAAGACAGTTGGAACACCTCAAATAGCAACTCCAGCAGTTATCCACATTGCCAAACATTCTTTTCAAAAAAGAGCTTTAGATGTAAAGCTTCTTTTTTATGGCCCATACCCTTCGCTTGATCCTCGGGGATCAGCTCAACAGTCAGCATTCTTGGTTTACTAGAACCGATCCTGAGGTCACCTACCTGATGCTGGAAATGCGTCAAGAAACAGACTACGTAACCCACCACATTCAAAAAGTCGTTGGTTTCTTTTTGGCAATGCGCCAATTCGCGCAGGAGCTCCAAGATCAAGGACATCAGTTCATCTACCTCACCCTTGACGATCCACAAAATCAACAATCCTTACCTACCCAAATTAAAGCCCTCGTCACGAAAGAAGGGTTTACTCGATTTGAATACCTGCTCCCTGATGAATACCGGCTGGATCAGCAACTTAAGGAATGCTGCAATGACCTCAGCATCCCTTGTCAGGCAGTAGACACCGAGCATTTTCTGAGTGATCGAGAGTTTTTAACAAATTTTTTTAAGGGAAAAAAAACCTACTTGATGGAATCCTTTTACAGAGAGATGCGCCGCAAGTACCAAATCTTGATGGAAGGTAACCAGCCAATTACTGGCCAATGGAATTACGACCAAGACAATCGTCAAGCCCTGAAAGACAAATCTCTGATTATTCCGGCTCGCCTTCACCCCAAACAGGTAGGTCCAATCTTGAACATGTTGGAGCGAAGTGAAGTAAACATGTTAGGCACAGTAGATCCTGAATCCTTTCACTGGCCCACCTCCCGAAAAGAAAGTCTGGAACTCCTAACCCATTTTTGCGAACACCTGCTGGTTCACTTTGGCTCATACCAAGACGCGCTCACTACCTGGGACCCCTACCTTTTTCATTCCCGATTAAGTTTTTCGCTCAATAGCAAACTAATCTCCCCTCTAGAAGTAGTGCAGACGGTGGAGGCCTACTGGTTTACACACCAGGACCAAATTGGCATTGCTCAGGTAGAAGGATTTATTCGACAAATTATCGGTTGGCGGGAGTATATGCGGGGAATCTACTGGGCAAAAATGCCTGATTTTGCCCAACTCAATTACTTTGGTCACGAACGGAAACTTCCAAATTGGTTTTGGTCGGGAAAAACCAACATGAACTGTTTAAGTCAATCCATCAAGCAGTCTTTGGATTTGGCTTATGCACACCATATTCAACGATTGATGGTAACGGGAAACTTTGCTCTATTGGCAGGTATCGATCCAGACGAAGTTGATCGATGGTACTTAGGCATCTACATCGACGCCATCGAATGGGTAGAAATCACAAATACTCGGGGTATGAGCCAATTTGCAGATGGAGGTATCGTCGGCACCAAGCCCTATGTATCTTCCGCGAACTATATCAAAAAGCAAGGCAACTACTGCAGTACTTGCATCTATCAGGCCGACAAAAAAACAGGAGAGGGGTCCTGCCCATTCAATAGCCTTTATTGGCACTTTCATGCGCGCAACAGAGCACTGCTCGAAAAAAACCCCCGAATCGGGATGGTGTACCGTACCTGGGACAAAATGGGCAACAAACAGGAATTAATAGACCAAGCAGAATATTACCTTGAGCGACTAGAAGAACTTTAGCCAATCCAAATCAATCCCCAATCCACTCCGCAACAAAGAGATTGGTGTCACGAGTACCTCCATTATTGCGGTTGGATGCAAATACCAAGTACTTGCCGTTGTTTGAAAATACTGGAAAAGCATCAAAGGTGCTATCGTGGGTAATTCGCGTAAGCCCGGTACCGTCTAGGTTGATCATAAACAAGTTAAACGGATAGCCCCTCTCTGTTTGGTGGTTGGAGGCAAAAATAAGTTTCTTTCCCGAAGGGTGGAAAAAAGGGGCCCAATTGGCTTTGCCCAAATTGGTGATCTTTTGAATGTCTGTGCCGTCTGCATTAGCCACATACAACTCCATGTCGGTAGGCTTTACCAGCCCTTCCTTGAGTAGGTCTTGGTATTCCTGAATCGCTTCTGGGGTCTGTGGGCGAGAGGCTCTCCAGACCAACTTGGTTCCGTCGGGCGAAAAGAACGCTCCTCCATCGTAGCCCAATTCGGTCGTAATTTGTTTGACATCTGTACCATCAATATTCATGGTAAACAATTCCAAGTCCCCCGTTCGCATGGACGTAAATACGATTTTATCCCCCTTGGGAGATACCGTAGCTTCGGCATCGTAGCCAGCCTCTTGAGTCAATTGGGAAAGTATAGTGCCCTGCATGTCCGCAGTGAAAATATCAAAACTGTCATAAATCGGCCATACGTACTTGCCATCTGCTCTTCGCTCTGGCACAGGAGGACAAGCGGGGTCTACCAGATGCGTAGAGGCGTAGACAATAGTTTGGTCTCCTGGAAGAAAATACGAGCAGGTGGTGCGCCCTAGGCCTGTGCTGAGCCGTTGTGGTGTGGAGGTGGACAAGTCATCCTTCTTCCAATCCAAAAAAAACATTTGGTCACAAGAATTTCCCCATCCTGCATAGTCCGACTGAAAAACCAATTTGCTATCGTCAAAGGACCAGTAAGCCTCTGCATTATTCCCTCCGAAAGTGAGTTGCTTAATATTTTTGAGGTATTTCATTTCCTCAGGATGGAGCAAAACGGAATCAGAAGCAGAGTGCTTTTCTTGCCCCTCAACAGAAAGTGTGCTAAACAATAAAAGGAGTGCTATTGCACATTGGCGTAGAGTATTCATGTGTAATCTTGACTAGAAAGAATGTGCGGGCAAAGATACTACTTATTATCTTTGGGCTAAATATCCCGATTGATGAAACTACACTATTTAAAACTCCTCCCCCTATTAGTCTTTGGGATCCTCCTTGGGTCCTGCCAGGGGTCTCCTACTGACGAAAAATTAATTTCCTCCCTGAAAAGGGACCTGACCTTTCTCGCTGCTGATGACTTGGAAGGAAGAGCCATTGGTACAATTGGCGAGCAAAAGGCTGCAGAATACCTAGCACAGGAGTTTGAAAAGTTGGGTCTAAAACCCATGGGTACGAATGGATTTTTTCAGGAGTTTACCGTTTCCAAACCGAGTAATCCTCATGAGGAAGCTGTGATTGGTACCGATGGAGCAGGAATAACCGGTCGAAATGTGATTGGATACTTGGATAAAAAAGCGGAGAAAACCATTGTCATTGGAGCCCATTTTGATCACTTGGGCATGGGCGGACAAGGGTCCCTCCACCGAGGAGATTCAGCTATCCACAACGGAGCGGATGACAATGCCTCCGGTACCGCTGCGCTACTGGCACTTGCCAAGATTTTCCAATCGGAATCCCTAAAAAGCAACATTTTGTTCATTGCCTTTTCAGGGGAAGAAAACGGACTTTGGGGCTCCAATTATTTTGTCAAAAACTCAACCCTAGATTTGAAATTAGTCAACTACATGATCAACATGGACATGGTGGGCCGACTAAACCCTGAAAAATCCCTTGCTATCCATGGCGTAGGTACCAGCCCTAGCTTTCCCTCCGTCCTTGATCCCATCAATACCGATAGCCTCAAATTAGTGCCTTCTGAATCTGGAGTAGGCCCATCGGACCATACTTCGTTTTACTTACAAGATCTTCCGGTATTACACTTCTTTACAGGACAGCACGAAGACTACCACAAGCCCAGTGACGATTCGGATAAAATCAATTACGAAGGGTTGGTTCAAGTTGTTCGCTACATTTCTCGACTGGTCGTAGCACTTGATTCTGAGCCAAAGTTGACCTTTACCAAGACGAAAGATTCTAGTGATTCTCCACGATTTACCGTTTCCATGGGAGTCGTGCCTGATTACTTGTACGATGGAAAAGGAATGCGAGTCGATGGCGTCTCAGAAGGAAAGCCTGCACAAGCTGCTGGTCTACTGAAGGGGGATGTGGTCATTCAATTAGGGGACTCTACCGTATTAGATATGATGGGATACATGCGTGCCTTGAGTGTATTTAAAAAAGGAGACTCCACACAGGTAGTAGTCCAGCGCGCTGGCCAAACAATTGAAGCAAAGATCAAATTTTAATCTCAGCTACCTTTTAATAAAAGCCTTTGAATCGTAATGATTCAAAGGCTTTTATGTTTGAATAAGATTCTTTTTCCTCTTTTCGGAAACATTGCAGTCCCCTTCAATCTCTAAAATTTTCCGTTTAACCTATTCATTATTCCCTGCCCACAAAAAAGGGGCTACAACTTGCTAATCCAATCTTTAGAATTGATATTGAAAGAATTAGCTCAACAAACAACCTCACTATGAAAACCAATAGACGCTCTTTCCTTCAAAAAATTGGCTTAGGTTCGGCCGCTTTTGCTACAGCCCCCATAGCCCTTAGCGCAAAGCCCTCACACCAGAATTCCTCCCCCGATTCGGAGGAACAATTCCTTCAAATCGGAGACGATATTGCTGTGACATCCACCGTTTTTGGAAAAATCAGAGGCTACCAACTCAATGGCGTATATACCTTTCTTGGTGTTCCCTATGGAGCAGATACCTCTGGAAAAAATCGATTTATGCCTCCTCAAAAACCTAGTCCTTGGGAGGGAATTAAAGATACAATTTGGTGGGGAAATACCGCCCCACAAATTATGGACCGTCGTTATGCCAGCGTTCACTACTCCTTTGCAGATCATTGGAACTACGACGATGTGTCTGAGGATTGTTTAAAACTAAATGTTTGGACCAAAGGACTAAATGATGGCAAAAAAAGACCTGTCCTAGTTTGGTTACATGGAGGAGGATTTACCAACGGAAATGGAATTGAACAAGATGGATACCACGGTGAAAATTTTGCTAAAAAAGATGAAGCCGTATTTGTTTCTATCAATCACCGTCTTGGTCCTATCGGATTTACCGATCTCTCTGGAGTCGGCGGCGATAAATATTCGGCTTCAGGAAATGTCAGTCAACTGGATATCATCGCGTCCTTACAATGGGTTCAAGATAATATTGCCAACTTTGGTGGTGATCCCGGCAATGTGACCATTATGGGACAATCGGGTGGGGGAGCAAAAGTTACCTGTACTCTAGCTATGCCCGCATCCAAAGGCCTCGTACACAAGGGCGTTGCCTTGAGTGGAAGTATGTTGAAAGCCAATGACCAAGAATACAGCAGAAAATTGGGGAGTTATGTGCTGGAGGAGGCTGGATTTGCTCCCAATGAAGTAGACAAGCTTCAAGACATTCCTTGGAGAACGTATATCGATATTGCCAACAAAGCCTTAGATCGCCTGCGCAAAGAAAATCCAATGCCTGGTTTTAGAGGGGGTTATGGACCTGTTGCAGACGGGGTACATGTACCAAAAGGTGAATTCTTTGGCAGTTCGTCCGAACACACCAACGACATCCCCTTGATGATCTGCACTACCTTTCACGAGTGGGGAGCTACACGGACCAACCCAGCACTAGATGCTGCAGGTGAAGCGGAAATCATTGAATTTATGAAGTCTCGGTTTGGGGATAAGTCATCAACAGTCTATCAAGCATACAAGACTAATTTTCCAGACAAATCGCCTGCAGAAATCATGACCTTGGCCGCTTCCAATCGGCAAAATGCCGTGGCCTGTGGAAATGCAAAGGCCAAACAAAATGCTCCAGTTTACATGGCTTGGTTTGGTTGGGAGCCAAACTTATACAATGGCAGGATGCGGGCATTTCATTGCATTGACATTTGCTTTTGGTACGACAATACCGACCGCATGTATACCCATACGGGTGGTGGAAAACGCCCCCGTGCACTGGCAGAGAAAATGTCTGGTACCCTCCTAGCATTTATGAAAACAGGCAATCCCAATGGAGCAGGGCTTCCATCCTGGCCTAGATTCAGTGTGGAAAAAGGAGAGACCATGGTCCTCAACGATATCTCTGAAGTTCAAAACGATCCAGATCGTGCAGCACGTGCGGCACTTACAAATCCATAACTAGCAAATGGCCCCGTACAATACGGGGCCATTTTTTTTTACGTTACCAAAATAGCTGCTAATCACCCATAACCAGAGATACTAAAGTTTGAGGATCAATTAAGTAAGCTATGAACCATTGACAGTGGTCCGTGAATGATTATCCGCAGGACTTAATACTAGTATTGAACGACTAGTCGGATTGTGGATAATCCTAAAAATCTTTCCGGGTTTTCATTCATTTGGTAGTAAATTTCGGATTCAAACCAGCAATCACCCAATGAGTAAGTTCAACAACTATACCCTTCCTTACACTCCCGCAAAGGCCTATTCCAAGTCAGTTGCCTATTTTTCAATGGAGTTTGCCATTCACCAACCCCTAAAGATCTATAGTGGAGGACTTGGTTTTCTTTCTGGCTCCCACTTACGAAGCGCCTTCGAGTTGAGGCAAAACCTTATCGGAGTTGGAATCCTTTGGAAGTATGGCTACTACGATCAGCTTCGCAACCAAGACCAAACCATAAAGCCAGAATGGTACGAAAAAAACTATAGCTTTTTGGAAGACACTGGTATCAAGTTTACCGTCATTGTCCACAATCAACCGGTATGGGTAAAAGCCTTTTACCTAGCGCCAGAAACTTTCCAGTCAGCCCCTCTTTTTTTATTGAGTACAGACCTACCTGAAAATGACTACCTAAGCCAGACAATCACTCATCGCTTGTACGACTCAGACACTGCTGCAAAAGTCGCACAAATGATGCTCTTGGGCATTGGCGGGGCAACGCTAATCGATATCCTAGGATTCAACCCTGAAGTCTACCACCTCAACGAAGCACATGGAGTAAGTTGTGCCTTTTACTTGATGAAAAAGTACGGGAAAAAAGAAGAGGTGCAAAAAAGAATGGTGTTCACCACACATACGCCAGAAGAAGCAGGTAACGAAAAACACGATTTCCCTCTTTGTGAAAAGATGAGTTACTTCTATGGCCATTCGGTCGAGCAAGTGCGGGAACTCACTGGCATGGAGGGAACGCAGTTTAATCACAGCCTTGCTGCCTTGCGTTTTGCCCGTGCTGCCAATGGGGTAAGCAAACTTCACGGAGAAGTAAGCCGAGAGATGTGGGGTGGATATTCGGACATCCCTGCCATCAAATCCATCACCAATGCACAAAATTGGAACTATTGGGCAGATAAACAGCTGTACCGATTTATGGAAGAAGCGGATAACAAAGGTTTTGATGACCGAAAAAGATACCTAAAAAAGCGCGCCTTTGAATTAGTCGCTGACCAAACAGGTAAAATTTTTGATCCAGAAGTGCTGACCATCGTTTGGGCAAGACGTTTTGCTGCTTACAAACGACCGGAATTAATCACCCGGGATTTAGAAAAATTTGAGGCGCTCGTAACGAATACACAGCTACCAGTTCAAATAATCTGGGCGGGAAAGCCGTATCCAATGGACTATGGAGCAATCTCCGTATTCAATTCCCTGGTTCACCTCAGCAAACGCTATAAAAATGTAGCCGTTTGCGTGGGTTATGAATTGGCCTTGAGTAAGCGATTAAAGCAAGCATCTGACTTGTGGCTCAACAACCCTCGGGTACCCCGAGAAGCTTCGGGTACTTCAGGCATGACTGCCTCTATGAATGGTTCGGTCAATTTCAGCACCGATGATGGGTGGATTTGTGAGTTTGCCCGCCATGGGGAAAATAGTTTCATTGTTCCTCAGTGTGACTACAAGCATTTGCCCGTAGAAAAACAGGATGAGCAGGATTTGGAAAATCTCTACCAGCTATTGCAAAGCGAAATACTTCCCCTCTACTACAGCAACAAAAGGAAGTGGCGGGACATCGTTCAAGCGGGAATGCAAGATGTACGGGTCACTTTTGAAAGCAATCGCATGGCCAAAGAATACTACGAGTTGATTTACAAATAAGTCTAAAAAACAAAAAGCCCCGCTTTAATGCAGGGCTTTTGTACCAGGAGCGGGAATCGAACCCGCACGGCCAGATGGCCACAAGATTTTAAGTCTTGCGTGTCTACCTAGTCCACCATCCCGGCTTCCTCTACCGATGTAGAGTTATCAGTCATGTTTCCATGAACTGAAATGAAAAAGCCCTTTTTCAAGGGCCTTTTGAGCGGGAGACGAGATTCGAACTCGCGACCCCGACCTTGGCAAGGTCGTGCTCTACCAGCTGAGCTACTCTCGCATTGTGCATGCAAAGGTAAACCCTCAAAATATTTTTACAAGGTAATTGCCAAGATTTTTTTCTGAACCGCCCAAATTCTTTCTCTGCAATTGCCCTAAAAATCGTTTTTAAACAGGTTTTCTTTCCAAAATATAATTATTACTCCATTTTCTTTTTCAATTCATGCAACTTAAGCAAGGCTTCAATAGGAGATATGGTGTTGATATCCAGCTCATCAAGCAATTTTTTGGCTTCAGCCAATTTGGGGTCCATCTCAAACAAATGCAATTGAAAATTTGATTTGGGAACCGAATTCAACTTTGCATTTTTCTCATTTACAGATTTATCTTTTTCCAAATGACTCATAATCTCTGAAGCACGAAGTACAATGGGGTTGGGCATTCCTGCCATTTGCGCTACATGGATTCCAAAACTATGTTCACTTCCTCCCTCTTTCAACGTACGCATAAAAATGACCTTATTTCCCACCTCTTTGACCGAAACATTGAAGTTTTTGATCCGGGGAAAATCGCTCGCCAACTGATTCAGCTCGTGGTAGTGCGTGGCAAATAAGGTCTTGGCCTTGCAATGAGGATGCTGATGCAAGTACTCCACAATCGACCAGGCAATGGAAATCCCGTCGTAAGTAGATGTGCCTCTTCCAATTTCATCCATCAATACCAGGCTTCGGCTGGAAAGGTTGTTGAGAATACTCGCCGTCTCTGTCATTTCCACCATGAAAGTCGACTCCCCTTTGGAAAGGTTGTCAGATGCCCCTACTCGGGTAAAGACCTTGTCTATGATCCCTACACGTGCATAACTTGCGGGCACAAAACTTCCCATCTGCGCCATCAACACGATAAGTGCGGTCTGCCGAAGTAAGGCCGATTTACCCGCCATGTTAGGACCAGTGATGATGAGAATCTGCTGGCTATCATGGTCTAGGTAGATGTCGTTAGGCACATACGTTTCTCCGAGTGGCAGCTGTTTTTCGATCACTGGATGCCTTCCTTCCTTAATTTCAAGGGTTTCTGTGTCGGAAATTTTTGGTCTACTGTAAGTATTGCTGCTCGCCACTTGAGCAAAAGAAAGCAAAGCGTCCAAGGTCCCTAGCGCTTTGGCGTTTTGTTGGATGGGAACGACATAAGCTGCCGCCTCTAAAACCAGATCTTGGAAATACTTTTGTTCGAGCGCAATCATCCGCTCCTCTGCATGAAGGATCTTCTCTTCGTACTCTTTCAGTTCGGGCGTAATGTAGCGTTCCGCATTGACCAGGGTCTGCTTGCGTATCCAGGAGTCCGGCACCTTGTCCTTGTGGACATGAGTTACTTCCAAGAAATAACCAAAAACCTTGTTGTAGGAAATTTTCAAGGAAGAAATCCCTGTTTGCTGAATCTCCCGCTGCTGGATCTGCAACAAAAAGTCTTTCCCTGTATTGGCCAGGCCTCGGTATTCGTCCAAACTCGAATCCACTCCGTCCTTAATTACTCCTCCCTGATGCAACAGCATGGGGGCAGATTCTTGAAGCTCTTTTTCAATTTTTTCAACGAGGAGTTCACATGGATGTAACTGCTCGGACAGGCGCTTTAGCGTTGGGTTGGATTGGGTTTTCAGGAGTGCTTTGACCGGCACCAAGGCTAGGAGCGCGCGCTTGATCTGATTGATTTCACGAGGATTGGCACGTCCTACCACCACCTTAGAAATCAAGCGTTCCAGATCGCCTGTCTGCTTCAGTTGTCCCAACATCTCCTCAATCAGCGCTGGATTCTGGTAAAAGAAGTCTACCACATTGAGGCGTTCCTCAATGGCTTTTTTGTCTTTTAGCGGAAGCACCATCCACTTTTTCATCATCCTTGACCCCATAGGAGTCACCGTCTGGTCTAGAATCTGAATGAGCGGCACCCCTCCTTCGTGCTGAGGAAACACCAATTCCAAGTTGCGAATCGTAAACTTGTCCAACCACACGTATTTGTCCTCGGCAATGCGCGAAATAGAAGAAATGTGTTGGATATCCTTGTGCTCGGTCTCCTCCAAATAATACAAAATTGCTCCTGCCGCCACACTTGCTGCGGGTAAATCTTCTATTCCAAAGCCCTTCAAGCTGCTTGTGCCAAAGTGGTTTTTTAGTTTGTCGTAGGTAAAATCCACCTGATACACCCAATCCTCACAATGGAAGGTGACGTAGTCATTTTTAAAGAGTTCAAAAGCAGCTTTCTTTGCTGCCTTTGAAAAAATTAATTCAGAAGGAGTGAAACTTTGAAGCAATTTTTCCAAGTACGCTGCATTTCCCTCAGCACACATAAACTCACCTGTAGAGATGTCCAAAAAGGCGATGCCGTACTTCTCTTTTCCAAAATGGATGGAAGCCAAGTAATTATTTTTCCGAGTGTCAAGCACTTGGTCGTTGTACGAAAGCCCTGGAGTAACTAGTTCGGTCACTCCTCTTTTTACAATACCTTTTACTGTCTTGGGGTCTTCCAGCTGATCACAGATGGCTACTCGATTGCCCGCACGAACCAACTTTGGAAGATAGGTGTCCAAAGAATGGTGAGGAAAGCCTGCCAATTCAATATGAGAAGCCGCTCCATTAGCTCGTCTAGTCAGCACAATATCTAAAACGCGGCTCGCTACGACCGCATCCTCTCCAAAGGTTTCGTAAAAATCACCTACACGAAACAGCAGCAAGGCCCCAGGATGCTTGGCTTTGATAGCATTGTATTGCTTCATCAAGGGGGTTTCTTGGCCGTCTTTGGATTTGCTCATGCGTAAAATTAGAATTGTCGTACTTTTGAATTTGAAACTAGACCTGAAAATAGCCGATTCAAAAAGGAAATAAAAGAGATGAAGAAATTAAGCATGGAAGAGCTGGAGCGGCTATCCGTTCAGGAGTTTAAGGAAACCAAAAAATCCCCCCTCATTTTGGTGCTCGACAATGTACGAAGCCTCAACAATGTGGGTTCTGCCTTCCGCACAGGAGACGCCTTCCGTGTCGAAAAAATTTACCTCTGTGGCATTACTGGCACCCCTCCACATCGAGACATTCAAAAAACCGCGCTCGGCTCCACCGAATCGGTGGATTGGGAATATTGCAGCAGTACACTAGAAGCACTTACTAGATTGAAAGCCGAAGATGTACGCTGCTGCGCCTTGGAGCAGGTGGAAAACTCCACCCTTTTACAGCAATTTCAACCCCAAAAAGGAAATAAATATGCGTTGATCTTTGGAAACGAAGTCTTCGGCGTAGAAGAAGAGGTCCTCAACGCCTGTGACGAGGTCCTTGAGATTCCTCAATTCGGCACCAAGCACTCCCTCAACATTTCCGTGACTCTAGGCATTGCTGTTTGGGATTTGATGGTGAAGCTAGAAGAGTTATAGAAACAGAAGCAAGAGATTAGAGACAAGAAGCGAGTCAACCCCGATTAAGTTCATCCGAATGCTCGTTGCGGCACGAAAGAAATTCTTGGTTCTTGCCTCTTGTCCCTACTTGTATTTCCTACCCTATACTTAGAATGGGTATTTCCCTTCTGCTATCATCACATCCGCGACTTGTCTACGAAGTTCTTTCGTATTGATGAAATCTGGTTTGGTAAATCGCTTTAAGCCCATCAACAACACTTTTTGTTCGTCTCCCTTGGCAAAAGACACAATTGCTTCTTTCGCCGCTGCCTCTACCTTATCAATGGCTTCGTACAAGTAAATTTTAGACATCGCGATTTGTGCCCCACAGGCTGCCTCTCCTCGGAGATGAACTAACTTCTCGGTACGCAGCAAAACCGACTCGGCAGCATAAATTTCAATCATTACATCTGCAAGATTCATCATGATCTCCTGCTCGTCCTCAATGCGGTCCTGCAGGGTCATGGCCGCTTTTCCTCCCACCATCAAGAATACCTTCTTGAGTTTGTGTACCAAGTCTTTTTCCATGGCAAAAAGCTCAGAGGTATCGATGCTTTCAAAAGAAGGTACCGAAACCAATTCTGCTGCCACTGCCATAGCAGGTTCAAATAAGTTGATTTCTCCTTTCATGGCACGCTTGAGCACCATCCCTACCATGAGCATCCGGTTGATTTCGTTGGTTCCTTCGTAAATACGAGAAATACGCGCATCACGGTAGGCCCGCTCCATCGGTGCATCGGCAGAGTAACCCATTCCTCCATAAATTTGGACTCCTTGATCCACAATGTAGTCTAGTACTTCAGAACCGTGAACTTTTGCAATGGCACATTCAATCGCAAATTGTTCCATCGCCTTCAACTTTGCTTCTGCATCCGACATGCCTTGGGCAGCCAATGCGCCCATGCGGTCTTCAATATCTTGTCCTGCTCGGTAGCAAAGGGACTCTGTTGCATAGATTCGCGTGGCCATCTCCGCCAATTTGGCTTTGATCGCCCCAAAGGTGTTGATGGATACCCCAAATTGCTTTCTATCGGTCGAATAAGTGATGCATTGACTGGTAACTGTACGTGCTCCTCCCAATACCCCTGCACCCAACTTCACACGTCCAATGTTTAATATGTTAACTGCGATTTTGAAGCCGTTTCCTCGATCAGAAAGCATGTTGGCAACAGGAACGGGACAATCGTTGAAAAATACCTGGCGGGTAGAAGAGCCTTTAATGCCTAGCTTCTTCTCTTCCTCATTCATGGTAATCCCACCGAAGGTTTTTTCCACAATAAATGCGGTTAAATTTTTATCGCCGTCAATCTTTGCAAACACTATAAATAAGTCTGCAAAGCCCGCATTGGAAATCCACATCTTCTGGCCTGTAATCAGGTACTGGGTTCCATCAGCAGAAAGAACCGCCTTGGTTTTGCCAGAGTTGGCATCAGAACCCGCATCAGGCTCGGTCAAGCAATAACAGGCGGCCCATTCTCCAGTGGCCAGCTTGGGTAAGTAGGTTTGCTTTTGTGCTTCTGTACCGTAGTACAAAATCGGCAAGGTACCAATACCGGTATGTGCTCCATAGGTGGTGGAAAAAGAGCCAGAAGCACCAATAATATCGGCAATGAGCATGGAGGTATTAAAGCTCATGCCAAGCCCTCCATATTCTTCTGGAACTGATATTCCTAGTAACCCTAAGTCTCCTGCTTTTTTGAATAGCTCTGGCACCAGTTCTGGATGCTTCATGCTATCAATTTTCTCCACATTGGGATTGATCTCTGTGTCAATAAAATCTTGACAGGCTTGAGCCATCATTTTTTGCTCTTCACTGAATTCTTCTGGAATAAAAATATCCTGTGCTGGGGTTTCTCGAACAAGAAACTCTCCCCCTTGGATGCTGTTGGTTTGGGTTGACATGTTTGTATGTTTTTATGTTAATTTTTTAAGAGACAAGAGGTTAGACTAAATACTGCTGGTTATGAAGCCCTGCAACTAGCATAGTTTCCTGTTTCCCTACTTCTTTATTCTCTAATCAGCGTTCGACATTCGAAATTGATTCTCAATCCATATTTCGCCTGCCCGCCGAGGCGGGTAGTTCGTAATTCTTAGGTAAGTAATTCGTATACTCCCGCTACTCCCTGGCCACCTCCAACGCAAGCGGTCACAAGTCCATACTTTTTATTTTGCCGACGGAGTTCGTTGAAGAGTTGTACAGAAAGCTTGGCTCCGGTACATCCCAATGGGTGCCCCAAAGCAACGGCTCCTCCATTTACATTGACGACGGAAGGATCCATTTCTAGGGATTTGATCACTGCTAGCGCTTGCGCAGCAAAGGCTTCGTTTAACTCGACCAAACCTACGTCTTGCATGCTGAGACCTGCTTGCTTGAGTGCCTTTGGCACCGCCTCCTTGGGACCAATTCCCATGATGCGTGGATCCACCCCCGCTACGGAATAGGATAGCATCCTCGCAACGGGATCTAGACCTAAGGACTTCATCAAACGCTCGGACATCACCACTACAAAGGCTGCTCCATCCGAGGTCTGGGAGGAGTTTCCTGCAGTCACCTGACCACCCATTCTAAAAGCGGGTTTCAGTGCTGCTAGCGCTTCCATGGTGGTGCCTACCCGAGGCCCTTCGTCCGTGTCTACAGTAAACTTTCGGGTTTTCTTTTTCCCCTTTTCATCCAGGTAGGTTTCTTCTACCTCCACTGGCACTATTTCCTCTTTAAACTTGCCTGCAGCAATTGCCGCAAGTGCTTTGTCGTGAGAATTGACCGAGAAAGCATCTGCCTCCTCGCGGGTAATGCCATATTCCTTGGCCAATTCCTCAGCGGTCAAACCCATGTTCAAGTAGTAGGAAGGGGTTTGGGAAGCAATCTTCCAATTGAGCGCTGTTTTGTAGCCCATCATAGGCACCAAAGACATGGATTCCGTGCCCCCTGCTATGATGCAATCTGCCATTCCTGCTTTGATTTTGCCTACGGCCAATGCAATGGCCTCCAAACCCGATCCGCAATAGCGGTTCATTACAAATCCTGGAGTGTCTATACCCAAAGACAATAAAGAAATCATTCGACCCATTTGCATGCCTTGTTCTGCTTCGGGTATAGCATTACCAACAATAAGATCGTCGACTAGAGTTGGTTCGAGACCAGGAGTATTGGCAACCAATTGCTTGATTACATCAGCTGCCAAGTCATCCGGACGATAAAATCGAAACCCTCCTTTTTTGGACTTTCCTACCGCGGATCGGTATCCATTTATTATGTATGCTTCCATGTTAATTAGTTTTGAAAGATTTTAAGTCAATGTAGTAGCAAGTATCAAGTAATTAGTACCTAAACCGAGTTAAGTCAGTGGTGCAAATGAAGCTTTTAATCCATTAATCATTCGTTGAAGTTCTGAAAGATTCTCTTCCAGTTCTTTTACTCGTTCTGCCGTAATCAAGCCTGTTCGATGAGGGATTATCAATTGTGTTTCCAACTCAAAACTCTCTCCCAAGCTTACCTCAAGGGACTGAGAAAACTGCTTTGTCGAAGTCTTCCCGCACCCTTCTGCACTATTGGAAGCTATGGACACGCCAGCTCTTCTCATTTGTGAGACCAAACCAAATTTCTCCTCCGATGGAAACCATTTGGTGACCGCATATATTTCTACTGCGAAATCAACCGCTTTTTGCCAAACCTTAAGTTCTTTAAAATTATGCACAGGCAGTGTGTAGAGATACTTGATACTTGATACTTGATACTTGATACTTTAATTAATTTCTCAATGGTTTTCCCTTAAACAAAATACTGTGGATTCGCTCGAGGGTTTTTTTCTCCCCCGTTAAACTCAAGAAGGCTTCACGTTCCAGATCTAATAAGTACTGTTCGGTCACTTCTGTAGGAGCGGATAAATCCCCTCCTGCCATCACATTCGCTAGTTTCTTCGCAATCTTAGCGTCGTGCTCAGAGATGTAGCCCCCATAGATCATGCCCATGATTCCAGCTTCAAAATTGGCTAGGCCACTTTTACCCAACACCTTTATATTGCGCTGTGGTATAGGCTGGGTATAACCCAAGTCAGACATAGATATTACCTTGGCTTTGGCATCCGCCAACTGGCGCTTTCGGTTGAGGGAAATCCCATCACTACCGCGCAAGTACCCCAATCCTCTCGCCTCTTCTGCAGAGGTTGATACTTTGGCAGTTGCAATGTTCATGAAGTATTCCTGCAATTGGTTGAATTCCACGTCTCCTGCGATGATTCCGTTGGAGAAACGGAGTGTCATTTCCTTCGTTCCTCCACCGGCAGGGATAAGACCCACTCCTACTTCCACCAAACCCATGTACAGTTCGGCATGTGCTTGAATGTGGTCAGCATGAAGTGAAAGTTCACATCCACCACCTAGAGCCATGTTGTGAGGTGCAACGACCACTGGTACGGATGAGAAGCGCGCACGGGTCATCGTGTTTTGAAACTGGGCAATCATCAAATTGATTTCATCAAACTCCTGATCTCCGGCAAACATAAACAACATGGCCAAATTGGCTCCTGCAGAGAAATTTCCCCCCTCATTGCCAATTACCAGTCCTTTGTAGGATTTTTCAGCCATACTAATTGCGGTATTGATACCCTCGATGACTTCGGCACCCATGGAATTCATTTTGCTATGGAATTCTAGGCCAATGACCTCGTCTCCCAAATCCACTACCGTAGCTCCGGCATTGCCCCAAACTTTCTTACCAGCAGACTTGAGTGTGTCCAGAATTACAAATTCCTCCAATCCAGGAACCTCCTTGTAGGACTTGGAAGGGATGTCGTAGTAGGTTTTTTTGCCATTGACAATCTTGTAGAAGGAATCGTGTCCCGCAGCAAGAAGTTCGTGCACCCAACCCGCTGCCTTTTCACCGGCCGCTTCCATATTGGCCACTGTCTCTTTTACGCCCAGGGCATCCCATGTTTCAAATGGACCCAATTCCCAACCAAAACCTGCACAAACTGCCTGGTCAATGCGATACAACTCGTCCGAAATCTCTGGAATTCGGTGGGAGCAGTACTTAAATAAGTCGTAAAAAGAAGTGCGGTAAAATTCGCCCACCCGATCTTCAAAGTTGACCAAAAGACGCAAACGCTTTTTCAAGTCCTCGACTTCTTTAGCTGCCTCAAGTGCTTTAAACTTCGGTTTTTCAACCTCCTTGTAAGTAAAGGTCTTCAGGTCGAGTTCCTGAAGTTCCTTTCTGCCGTCCGGGTGGCGAGTCATTTTGAAGTAGCCTTGGCCCGTCTTATCACCAAACCATTTATTGTTGTAGAGCACCTCTACAATCTTAGGTAGGATAAACTTATCTCTAGATTCATCCTTTGGAAGCGCCTTGTACAAGTTGTTAGATACATTGACAGTGGTGTCTAGGCCGACCACATCCATGGTACGGAAGGTGGCTGACTTTGCGCGACCTATCACTGGGCCGGTAAGTTTATCTACTTCAGAAACCCCAAATCCCATTTTTTCAATGGCATGCATGCCCGAAATAATGGCATAAACCCCAATGCGGTTGGCAATGAAAGCTGGAGTATCCTTGCAAAGAACCGTTTCCTTTCCCAGGTACCGGTCTCCATAACCCATCAAAAAATCAATTAATTCCGGCTTGGTTTTTGGACCAGGGATGATTTCCAATAGTTTGAGGTAGCGCGGAGGGTTGAAAAAGTGTGTTCCTGCAAAATGTGCTTGAAAATCTTCCGACCGACCTTCGGACATCAAATGCATCGGGATGCCTGAAGTATTGGAGGTAATGAGGGTTCCAGGCTTTCTATATTTTTCTACTTTTTCAAACAACTGCTGCTTGATGTCCAAGCGCTCTACCACTACTTCAATGATCCAGTCGTAGTCCTTGATTTTTGTAAGATCATCATCAAAATTTCCTGTGGTAATTCGAGAAGCAAATCCCTTCTCGTAAATCGAAGATGGGTTTGCTTTGAGTGTGTTTTGAAGAGCTGTAGTCACGATTCGATTGCGCACAGCAGGTGACTCTTTGGTCAAACCCTTCTTTTGCTCCTCCTCATTGAGTTCAAAAGGAACGATATCCAGAAGCAGCACCTGAACGCCAATGTTGGCAAAGTGACAGGCAATTCTGGATCCCATTACTCCCGAGCCCAGAACGGCTACTTTTTTAATGGTTCTATTCATGGTTTATGTATTAAAATGCGTTAGGGTGAGTTTCTTGTTTCACATAGGAAGCTCTGCCTTCCCTAGTTTGGATTTGATCGATTACTTTTTGGATTTTTGTGATGACACTAAAAAAACCGGCAAGTTCTTTATCACTGATTACGTCACGAACCTGCTCATTAAAGCGCTTTACAGTTTGAACGGAAATTTCCTTTTTCCGTTTCCCTTCGGGTGTTAAAAAAATGCGTACCAAGCGCTTGTCGATCGGGTCGGCCTTTTTGAAAATCAAGCCCTTTTCTTCCATCGTCTTCAACATGCGGGTAAGACTACGGGTCTCTAATCCAATCAATGGCGCGATTTTCGTGGCTGGTGTGCCTTCTTTAGAATTGATGTTGATCAACACAAACCCGATTGATGTGGTAAACCCCTCTTCTGCCGCTTGCTGGTTGTACATCCTTGAAATGGCATGCCAAGCACTTTTAATGGGATAATCGACGGTTTCTTCTTTTTTCATGAGCACAAGTCATGCAACAATGCGCTTCTAAATTAGAAAAAAATTGTATGCATGCATACTATATTTTAAAAAATACGAAGTTGGTGCCTCGCTTGGAAGTATGAGGTACGAAATACAGGATTTAAACTTAGTTCATCCCTTGAATGCTTATTGAAGAATGAAAAAGGTTGGAAACAGGAAACGATGCCATTAGCAAGGATTTATGCCCAGCAATATTTTGACTACCTCCCTACGGTAGATAGGCCTGTCAGTATTCGGTATCTTGCTTCTTTCAAGAAGACTGCTTTTCACTAGTATTGAATGTTGACGCTGGCAATAGAAGTTTAAAAACAACAGAGGCACATAGCTAAAAACCTATGTGCCTCTGTTATTTTTATTTCCAAGAACCTACCTCCAGTAGATAGACAAGAATATTTCAAATCTTAAGGCAAATTCCTACCTCGTGACTGATACTTGGTACATTCTACTTATTTCGCATACAAAGCTTCAACCTTATCCGCATACTTTTCCATAATTACCTTTCGCTTAAGCTTCATGGTAGGTGTAAGTTCCCCTGTTTCTATTCCCCAAGGCGTGTCTAGCAATTCAAACCGCTTCAATTGCTCCCATTTTCCAAAAAGTTGATTGAATTCTTCTACTTCACTAAGATATTTATCCTGAACCTGTTCATTCTGAATCATTTCAGAATCGGTGGTATACGGAATCTCTTTACGCTTGCAATATTCGCGTAGGCCATCAAAACTAGGTACAATCAAAGCAGCCGGATAATTGCGATCTGCACCCACCACAATCAACTGTTCGATGAGCGAAGATTCCTTAAACTTATTTTCCATTGCTTGAGGAGCGATATACTTACCTCCAGAGGTTTTGAACATCTCTTTTTTACGATCTGTAATTTTCAAATACCTCCCCTCCAATATACCAATGTCACCGGTATGAAACCATCCATTCTTAATTACCTCAGCGGTCATGTCGGGTTCCTTGTAATAACCTTGCATCACATTGGGCCCTTTGACTAATATTTCTCCGTCATCGGCAATTTTAACTTCAACATCTTTAACAATCTTACCCACATAGCCAATTTTAATTTCTTCACGCGTTCCAATGGAAGCGGTCACTACAGGGGAAGTTTCTGTCAACCCATAACCTTCACAAACCTTAATTCCCGCTGCCCAAAATACTCGAGCAAGACGAGGTTGTAAGGCAGAGGCACCTGAGTTAATCTGCATGATATTGCCTCCTAAAGCCTCCCTCCACTTCGAGAAAATCAGTTTATTGGCAATCTTCAACTGGAAATCATACCAGGCGCCCATATCTGCTGCAGGATCATACTTGAGCCCCAAATCCAAAGCCCAGAAAAATAATTTTTTCTTAAGCCCAGTAAGTTCATACCCTTTGGCAACAATCTTATCGTACACTTTTTCCAACAGCCGAGGTACGGTATTGAACAAATGTGGTTGTACTTCTTTCAGGTTGTCACCGATAGTTTCCATATTCTCTGCGTAGTAGATGGAATAGCCCATGTACATAAAACAGAAAGATGCTGTACGCTCAAAAATATGGCATAGTGGTAAAAAACTCAACACCTTGGATGTTCCTAAAGGAGGAGACATGATATGGGATACAGAAATCAAATTAGAAAGGACATTGGCATGTGTCAACATAACTCCTTTGGGCTTGCCTGTCGTCCCTGAAGTGTAGATAATCGTAAATAGATCTTCTGGTTTCACATTAGCTTTGTATTCAGCCAATCCAGTAAAATCACTCGATTTTCCTTCAGACTGCAATTCAGTCCAATGTGCCACTCCAGCTATTCGGTCGAAGGAGTAAATGGAACGATTCTTCCCAGCTGATTGAAAAGCTTTATCATAGATTGTTTTATCACCAGCAAAAATAATTTTTACCTCTGCATGATCAAAAATATATTGGTAATCAGCCACCGTAATGGTGGGATACATCGGTACAGAAATTACCCCTATTTGCTGTAAAGCCAAATCAATAAAATTCCATTCAGGCCGATTTTCTGAAATAATAGCTACTTTCTCTCCTGATTGAATCCCTTTTGCTAAAAAACCTAAACTCAATTCATCAATGATACTTTGTGCTTCTTTGGAAGAATAGGTTTTCCAAATACCCTCTTCTTTTCGACTAAAAGCTATCTCTTTGTTGTATTTTTCAATTTGATAGGGAATGAGGTCAAATAAACGGGTAAGTTCCATATCTCAGGTTAGTTTGGGTGGATTGATTTTTAATATTAACAAATGATTCCCGATTCCACAACAATCAGATATCC
>JALRIY010000119.1 GCA_023255285.1 Algoriphagus sp. | reverse complement strand
TAGCTAAAAGTTTTCTCTCTACCACCACTGGCTTGGCTGTTGAAGCAGGCTTGATTCGCTCAGTCCAAGATCAAGTTCATCCCTACATGGCCCCCATCTATCCCTTCGACCCCTTACGTTTGGCTATCAACAAGGCAGATCACCTAGACCAAGAAGATGTGTTTGACCTCTTTGACACCCCCCACAACCAAAAAATTACTTGGGACAACTTGCTAAGACAGACCTCCGATTGGGAGGGCACCCTATGGGGCAAGCCGGATTGGGGAGATCGACCGGCGGAGGGGGTCAAGCAGAAAAGAGCTCGGGATCAACGGGAACCTGGTAGCAGTTATGAATACAACGACACCCGGGTCAATGTCCTTGCCTTGGCCCTATTGAATGTGTGGCGAAAACCACTTCCTCAAGTTTTGAAAGAAAAAATAATGGACCCCATCGGAGCAAGCCCCACTTGGAGATGGACTGGATACGAAAACTCTTTTGTCGTATTGGATGGCCAAATTGTCCAATCCGTAAGTGGTGGATCGCATTGGGGAGGAGGCATGATGCTTTCCGCTTGGGATCAAGCCCGTTTTGGCTACCTCACCCTTCGTAATGGAAACTGGAATGGTAAGCAACTCATTCCACGCTCTTGGATTGAACTTTCCAAAACCCCCACTCCTGTGCAACCAGATTATGGGTTTATGAATTATTACCTCAATTTGCAACAAAAACAAATACCTGCCGCTCCCAAATCGGCGTTTCTGCACCTCGGAGCAGGCACCAACATGATTTACGTGGATCCTGAAAACGACTTATTGGTCGTTTCAAGATGGATTCCAAATGGAGATAAAGCTGAATTAATTCGACTAGTCTTGGAAAGTTTACCTGCAAAAAACTAAGAAATTATTCTGTATGAAATTTGCGGTTGAACGTAAAGCTCTTGCTCAGCTTTGGATAAGATTTCGTATCCCAATTCTAAAGGAGAAGGACCAATCCACCTACTTTTTGTACCAGAAAGGGTAAGTCTCCCTTCCTTTTTATCCAGCGACAAAATCCCAAATAGAACTTCTTCGTAAGGACAGGTATGTGATAAGTCAGGAAATTTGCTGTGTGTAGCAGCATCCATACTGTAGTGCTTGTGCTTTTCTCCCACCCAATAATAAGAAGCAGAATTCAAGTGTAAATACGGTATTCCTCCAACTTTGAGAAACTGGTCTACATGTGCATGACCATTGATGGCAAGGATAATTTTGCTGGCATGGGCACTCAACAAGGCCTGAATTTCGGTAGCATTATCCATCGTATAGGTTCCTGCAATGGGCTGATGAGAAATTACAATCACTGGCTCCATAGAATCTACCAACTGTTGATTTAACCAGTCCTGTTGTTCTTTACCGATATAGGAAGCATAGCCACCGTTGTATTTCGGTGAGCCTAGATCATTCCCGTCCAATACAAGGATCCGAATTCCTTGGATCACCTGCGCATAGTAGGCTGCCGGCATGCCAAAAAATTGAATCACTTGCTCCTTGGTTTTGCCTTCATCCAAGTCATGATTTCCTATTACGTGGAGGGAAGGAATGGGTCCTTGATTAAATGAATCAATAAAGGCTTCATTTTCTTTTTTAGGAATAGCAAAATCACCCAATTGAATTTTGGCATGCGGAGATATACTATTAAGTGACTCTAAAAATGTTTGTAATCGAAGATCAGCATCGTGAATGATATCCTTGTGCAGATCCGTAATCAATCCCAATCGAAGGCTTTGCTCCTCTCCTGTCCACACGTCTAGAATAGCCGATGGCAACAGAAACGAGCAGCTGCTAAGTAATGTTGATTTGATAAAACTTCGGCGATCGAGGATCATGGTAGTATAAACTGAGTGAATCGTAATTTGATAAACTTATAATTTTTTATAGAAGATGAGGGCGGGCACCAATCCCAGATTTGGATGTCGGTAAGCCTCAGGAATCTCTCCAATCACCGAGAAGCCAAGGGATTTCCAAAGATGGACCGCCTTCTGGTTAGATTGGATAACAAAATTAAACTGCATAGCTCGAAATCCACGGGATTTGGCTGCAACTTGGGCATATTCACCCATCCAGCGCCCCAATCCCTGCCCCTCCGCATCACAAGCGACCACAAATCCTGCGTTGCAAATGTGATCCCCCAAACCCTCTTGATTGGCTTTTAGGTAAAAGGTCCCCACAACTACCCCTTCCTTTTCCACCACAAAAGTAACTTTATCTGCCCCCAACCAGTAGTCCATCATCGATTCCTTTGTTTTATCTAAGGAAAAAACATAGGTTCCTCCTTGTCGTACCATGGGTTCTAAGATTCCCCAAAGAGCCTCAGCATCTTCATGGATGGCTATTCTTGCAAAAAGTGAGGAATGCATTGAAGGGAGATAAAGTAAATTAGGTATGCATATACCTAGTAAGATAAAATGCATGTAACTCGAGGGAAGTTCTGAAATAGCCCGGGATTTAACAAGTCCAAATTCGGATATCCTTCCACGAAATCTTTCCAAGGGGCATATTATTTTTCAATTACCTGAGATATATTCGTCGAACCAATTGCCCTATGCATACTAGTTCTTATCAAAAAATATCTGGATTTCTAATGGCCATGGCCTCGGCAATATTTTGGGGGATTTCAGGAACTTGTGCGCAGTATTTATTTCAAAGTAAGCATGTAGATCCTGCTTGGCTCGTTACTTGGCGCATGGTACTAGCAGGAACTTTGCTTATCTTATTTTCGATTTTCAGTGAAAAAAAAGCAGCCTTTGCTATCTGGAAAACACCCAAAGATGTAAGCAAGCTTTTGCTTTTTGGCATTTTAGGCATGGTGGCTGTACAATACACCTACTTTTATAGTATTTCCCTTTCCAATGCTGCCACCGCTACCATTTTGCAATACATTGGACCTGTTTTTGTATTAGGGTTTTATGCCTTAAAAAATAAAAAATGGCCGGTTTTGGGGGAATATTTAGCGCTGATCTTTGCCCTAGCAGGCACCTTCTTACTAGTTACCCACGGTTCAACAGAGTCCTTAGTGATTTCAAATCAAGCACTCCTTTGGGGTCTTCTTTCCGCTTTAGCTTTGGCCTTTTACACCATTCAACCTGTAGGTTTGTTGAGGAGTTTTTCTCCGGCAGCTATTACGGGTTGGGGCATGCTGGTAGGAGGGATTGTATTGACCATCTGGACGCAACCATGGTATTTTTCTGGTAACTGGGATGGAGAAACCTGGATTGCCTTTGGGTACATTGTAATTTTCGGAACCGTCCTTGCCTTCTATTTCTTCCTCACCGCTGTATCCAAAATTGGAGCTACCATCGCCAGTTTACTTTGTAGTGTGGAGCCACTTGCCGCTACCTTAACAGCCGTTCTCTGGTTGGGTGTATCATTTTCGGGTTACGACTGGACGGGGACCATTCTCATCCTATTTACAGTGGCCTTACTAACCCTTTCCAAAGAAAAAGCGAAGAAATAATCGGAATTAAATCCGTGCTTGGTAGGTATATAGATCAAAATACCTTCCTTTTTTGGCGAGAAGTTCTTCGTGTTTGCCTTGCTCCACGATTTGTCCCTGCTCGATCACCAAAATTTGATCAGCCTGACGTATCGTACTTAGTCGGTGAGCAATGACGAAAGTGGTCCGTCCCTGCATCAACTCTTTCAAACTTTCCTGAATGAAGGATTCAGATTCTGTATCCAAGTTGGAAGTAGCCTCATCCAAAATAAGAATTCTTGGATCTGCCAAAATTGCTCGAGCAATGGCGATTCGCTGCCTCTGTCCACCGGAGAGCTTGACTCCACGCTCACCGATCAAGGTATCCAAACCTTTTTCAAAGCGATCTGTAAATTCATGGACATGGGCTGCTTTGACCGCCTTGTCTAACTGACTTTCAGAGGAATCGGGTCTTGGGAAAAGGATATTCTCTCGAATAGTCCCTTCAAAAAGGAAATCATCTTGAAGAACAACCCCCAATTGAGACCGGAAAGTATCCAGCGTAATGGATTGAAGATCATAGCCATCCAAATACACCACTCCAGAATCTGGATTTAAAAAAGTAGCTGCCAAACCTGCAATGGTGGTTTTTCCAGATCCTGAGGTGCCTACCAAGGCGGTTACTGTACCTGCTGGTGCATCAAAGGTAATCCCTTTGACCACATCCTTTCCGGATTCGTAGGCAAATGCCACGTTCTCAAACCGAATATCCCCTTTGATACCTGCTAATTTCGTCGTTCGTTTTTTGTCATCCTCCTCTAAGGGCATGTTCATGATTTCTTCAGTCCGATCCAAACCTGCAAAAGCTTCGGTCAATTGGCTTCCTATATTTGACATCTGCACAATAGGGGCAATCATAAATCCGAGGTACAGTGTAAAAGCAAGAAAGTCACCAAAAGTCATTTGCTCTTGCATGATTTGGTAGCCCCCCAAGCCCATGATCCCAGCAGAGGCCAAGCCCAAAAGTAATGCGCCTGCTGAAGTAACAAAACTAGTTGCGGTCAAACTCGCCTTTACATTTAAAAATAACTCTTCTACGCCCTTTTCAAAGGTTTTAATTTCTTGATTTTCAGCATTAAATCCTTTAATCACTCGAATCCCACCCAAGGTTTCGGTAAGCCTCCCCGTAACTTGGGCGTTGATTTTTCCCCGTTCCCGAAAAATAGGTCTGATTTTGCCAAAGGCTTTCAAGGAAACTAAACCAAAAATTAAGACAGGCAACAACACAAAGGCTGTCATTGACGGACTTATAGAAATCAACAAAGCCAAGGAAATAATGGCGGCCAATCCTCCTCCAATCATTTGGGCAAAGCCAGTACCAACCAGATTTCGAACCCCTTCCACATCAGTCATGATGCGCGATACCAACTCCCCTGTTTTGGAATTATCAAAAAAACGAATTGGTAATTTGATGATGTGTTGCTGAACTTTAGATCGCAATTGAGAAATCAAATGCTGCGCTTCTACGCTCAAAATTTGTGTAAGTGCATAAGAAGTAACCGCTTGAACGACAATTGCGAGAACCACTACAAAAATCAATCCCTTTAATTGCTGTAAATCATTGCTGGGAATTACTTCATCGATCAAAAATTTGGTGGCTCCAGGAAGCACTAAACTTGCAATTCGACTGATTATAATTAAAACTAAACCAATCAATAGTTGCCTTCTACGTGGCCAGATGATGGTAGAAAATACTTGACGGATGGTAACTTTGCGTTCCTTCTTAGGTGTCATAGACTCGAAAATTAATGAGGTTGGGTAATAAAAAAGCCTGTTACTGAAGAACAGGCTTTAGAAATTTAAACGTGATTGCGTTAGTTGGACTTGGTCAACACATTGGAAATTAAGGAAACTTTTTCGATGGGTTCAGAAGCATTAGAATAAATGCGAACGACTGAATTTTGCTTGCCTACTTTTCCTGTGGAATTGAATGAAACTTTGATTTCAGCGGATTTTCCAGGTGCCACCGGTTCCTTTGGCCAGCTGGGGACAGTACAACCACAAGTAGCTGCCACATTTGAGATGATCAGAGGTTGCTTTCCTGTATTGGTCAGCACAAAGGTATGCTCCACCTTTTGACCTTGGACGATGTCACCGAAGTCGATACTATTTTCTTTAAAAGAAATTACAGGAACTGACTCTTGCGCCTGAACCTGATTGGCAAATGCCAAAATAAAAAAGGTGAAAAGTAGTGCTATTTTCTTCATGTGTATATCGTTTAATGTTCAAATATTCAAATTTTGAGGCATTCTTCAAAATTACAGGATTAGAATGAATAAAATTCCAAGCCTAGAGCTACATTAAATTAAAATTACTCACAAAAACTAATCTGCCACTCTAAATTTCTAGTATCTGGATTATTCTTCTGATTCTTCTTCTACCAATCCTTTAACGAAAAATGTGGGAGAAAAGTTGACTAAATACAATTCTTCAGAGGCCCGTGTTACAGCTGTATACAACCACCGAATAAATTCAGCATCAAGTTGTTCTTCTACTAGATATCCTTGGTCAATGAATACTGCTTTCCACTGTCCTCCTTGTGCTTTGTGGCAAGTAATGGCATAGGCAAATTTTACTTGTAGCGCATTCAAATAGGGATCCTTCCGAATGAATTCCATCCGTTCGGTCTTATTTGCTAGGTCGGCATAATCCTCACTTACTTGTTCGTACAGCGAACGGTACTGATCGCGCGTCAGGGAAGGGCCCGAGGAATACAAGGTGTCTAAAATAACTTTTGCTTCGAAATAAGGCTCTTCTGCATAATCCAACAGGCGCAATTCTAAAGTCGCAAACCGCAATCCATATCGTTCTTCAAAGTTTCGGATTTTCATTACTTCGACTAGGTCCCCATTTGCCAAAAAATTAACTTGCTCGGATTCAGCCATGTATGTGTAATTATTTTTCACAATCATAAGTAGGTCCCCAGAACAAATTTCATCCTCGTAAAAATGGATTGTCTGTCGGATGTAGCCATTGTATTGAACAGCAGATTTGTTGGAACGGGTGATGATGCAGGTATTCTCTGTACCATATTTGGAATAGGCATAGCGTAGGCCATCCTCCAACTTTTCCGAAGTCATTTTAAAGATATCATTAAATAAATGAGTCTGAATTTTTACTGCTACTTTTTCCCCTCCCAACTCATATCGAAGACGCGTAGCATTGAATAAAATACCTGATTCTAGCTTTTGCCGCATGACTTCGACCAATTCAATTTGATCTACCTCCAAGCGGTAGTGTCTAAGTAGGTATTCTCCATCTAAGGCCGGGCTATATTGGCTCCCTACAG
>JALRIY010000118.1 GCA_023255285.1 Algoriphagus sp. | reverse complement strand
GGGGTAGACTCACTGCAGCCGCGTTGAAAGATCTTTTTGGCGAGGCTGAAGTGGAACCGGACTACCAGGAAGAATACTTTATCTGTGGACCTGATGGGCTTATGCAGACGGCTCAGCAGGTATTGAAAGAGCTTGCCGTGTCCCCAGAGCGAATCCATAGCGAGAGCTTTTACTCCGCTGCTGCTGCACAGGCTCAGGCGGATGCCAAAGCAGGCCTTACAGCAGGCGTCCTCTCACGAGACGTCCGTATTTCATTGGAGGGTGAAACGCACCTTGTGGCCGTGGGACCTGGAAAAACCATCCTTGAAGCGGGACTTGCTGCTGGATTAAACATGCCTTACAGCTGTCAAAGTGGGCTTTGTACAGCTTGCCGTGGTCGATTGAGTGCCGGCGAGGTCAAAATGGACGAAGATGCTGGTTTGAGCGAAAAAGAGGTGGCCGATGGCTACGTCCTATGCTGCGTTTCTAGGCCTATATCGGAGGGTATTCACGTGACTATTGAATAATTGTGCCATGGATCTTGAAAAATTACGTGCGTCCTATCGTCGTACAGAACAACTTACACTACTTCTGCTTCTGATTGCATTGCCGTTGTTTGGAATCATTTACCTCTACGAGCAATCTGGAACATTAGGGGGAAGTTTGCCGGAGCTGTCTTTCTCAGGACAGGTAACGGTACTCGGAGCTGGGGGATTGCTTTTGTTGGTTCATTACTTTCTATTTCATCGTCAGATCAAAGTTGCATTGCATCAAGAGGAGCTATCAGAAAAAATAGTTACCTACCTAGTAGCAACAAAACTGCGTTTTTTTCTTTTGATGGGAGTTTCTGTTGCAAGTAGCTTGGGTCTTCTTTTCAGCTCCAATCCTGGGTTTGTGGTTTTGTTTGCACTCACACTGGTGTTTTTCTCTTTAGGTAAGCCTAGTCCCGACCGGATGATGCGTTTGCTAAAGTTAAAAAAACAAGACCGAGAACTTCTTATCGAAATTTCCCGGCCTACTTACTAATTTTAGAAACCTTTAACTGCTTCTAATTTTCAATGGTAATGTTGCCAGAAGTAATGTTACCTTTAATCCAGGTGGAGGCATTGTTGTTTAACTCTAACGACCTGGAGCTGGAAGAATTACCCACGCGAATATTTCCCGAGCCTGCTTTTAACGAGTAATTGTAAGATCGGAGATCTGCTTGGGTTTGAACTGTAAAATTCCCTGAGGTGCCTGAAAATTGAGTTGATGGGCCAAAACCTGAATTTATTGCACGCACATTTCCTGAGGTAAAGGAAAGTTTGCCCAGCTGCTTTGCATTTTCGATTTTGGCATTGCCGGAAGTTAGTCGCACGTTAAGTTCTCCTTCGATATCCCTGGCATCCAAAGATCCGCTGGTAGATTCGTAATTGACTCTTCCGCTGATACGATCCAAATAAGCATTTCCGGAAGTGAGTCTTGCCTCCACATTGCCGTCAATTTCTGAGGCGCGTAAAGTGCCAGAAGTCGAGTTCAAACTGAGATCTCCTTTGATTTGACTAGCTGTGACCGTGCCCGAAGTAAGTTGTAAGGCTGTATTTTTACCAATTAGGTTGCTCAAGCTGATTTTTCCAGAAGATCCTCTTACACTGATTTGCATGGATTTAGGACCTGTGATTTTGAGGTAACCCTTGTTTTTACTATTCCAGTTGTACTTTTCACCGCTTCTCTTGTAGCTTACTTTGAGTACATCTCCTAGAGTCACAAATACGATGTCTTGATCAGTTATATTTGAAGCCAAATACGCTTCTACGGATACTTCCGTTCCATTATCACCCTCGTAACTTACATCTAGCCAGCCGCTTTCTACTTCGATCTGCTTGATGTTGGGGTATTTTTTGGTGGTGTTCACCAGTACATTTTGTGCAGCGACCCAGGCTGTGGAGGTCATTAGTAGCAAGGCTACTAGACTTAAACGTGAGTAATTTTTCATAAGTCTGTTGTGGTTAGTCATTGAGAAGTTTGATTCCAAAAGTGATCGGATTCAAAGCGGGACCTTTCCCTTCCTGAAAAAGTTCGTTCAAATCGTAGGTGGTAAAGAAGGTTATGCTCTTGCCGAAACCGAGTTCACCGCGTAATCCATAGCGTAGGTTTTCCAAGTAAAGTCCTGTGTTGATTTTTTCGGTGCGATCCATGGAACGACCTGATTCTTCGTACACAAATTTGGATCTACCTCCCAAGCGATATCCGATATATGGACCAGCGGCAAGTGTAAGACCTTTATTTTTGTTTTTGCCAAGATTTGCTTCAAGTAAGGTCATTGCTGTGAGGTAGGAAGCGGATAGCTTGCTCTTCGTACCCGTCACATCAGTGCGTTCCACAAAGGAAATTTGATTTTGGCCGCGGACGGCTTGGATATCTCGATTTTCAAACTTGAAATTGTACCACTGAAATGCTATTCCAAAATTCCATCTTAGCCCTTCGCTCAAGCGTTGTGAGCCCATCCAATTCAACCCTACATTCCAGCTCCCCCAACCTTTGGTGGAGTACGGTTGATCTGAAGTTGGGAAACTACCTTCCTGTAAAAAATTATTGACACCTAAATCCAAGGTAAAGTTGGTTTTGAAGGGTGTAGTGTTCTCTTTTTTAGCTTCGGACCCAATTTTTACTTTGGTGTCTGGTCCGGATTCATCCACATAAACACGCATTCTTCCTACCCGAACTTCGGTCTCTGGACCATTTTCAAGTACTCGTACTACTTCCTTGATGGAACCGTCTTTTTTCTGAAGTTCCACGAGCGTAACCTCTCCAGTAGCTTTATTTTCTTGGACGCCGAGTTCAGCGATGATTTGGTTGATATTCATTCCCTTCAGTTTCTCAAAATCGGCTAGGGATTCGACAAGGATGACAATTTTTCCTGCCTTGCCAAATTCAATGACTACAGAGTCTTTGAGCGTTGGGATCATCGTTTTCAGGGTTGTTTCAGGATTGGTCTTGGCCTCAGCCAGGATTGCACATCCTAAAAAAGCGAGTAGGAGAACTAATTTTTTCATGGGTTCTGCTGTTTACGTATACTTGGTTTAGTTTTACTGTTTTTCGATAGAAAGAGCTTTACGGCTCGTTAGGGAAGAAAAGAGTCGATCTTTTTTATCTTGGATCTCTAAAAATCCCTCGTCTAGTTTGTCGAGGAGTCCCTCTACCTGACCAACTGTTTTTCCGAGTTCAGTGATCAAATTTTTGTTGGGGGCCTCTTCTTTTTTCAATCCATCGGAGAAAATTCGAATTCGGTACCCATCTAGGACTTCGATATCTGCCAAGGTGGGTTGGGAGGTACTTGGTGTAGGAGTGGTTTTAATTGATTCAGGAATTAACAAGGTCTTGGACTCGCTAGTGGAATTTACTTCTATCCCGACTGCTGTTTGTGTACTAGTGAAAGCAATAGCCTCAGTCACCATATTTTCCAAATTGAACTCTTCCGAATTTTCCTGAGGGAGGATTGATTTTTGGGCGGTAGTACTTTTGCTCAGAGTATTTGTTTCAGCTAGGTCTACCGGTTTTTGATCTACCTCGGAAACTACTAGTTCGACTTCAGGAGATGACTCCGATACAGGAGTACTAGTCGACACCTCTTCAATTGCTGCAAGGGGACTTCCTGGTTCTGATTGCGGTGCTTGGGACCAGATTAGGTATCCAAGGCCTAGCAACAAAGGCATCGCTGCGGCTATTGCCCACCAGGAATTTTTTTTTGGTTGCTTTGCCGCATCCAATTGTGCTTCCAGTTTATCCCATGCTACTGGGCGAGGGGAGGCTTCATGATTTTCGAGTTTTTCTCTAAAAACCCGATCCAATACTTCGTCTGATTTAGCCATGCGTAATTTTGGGTTGGAGTTGAAGACTCGTAATTTTTTCTTTTAACACGCTTCGTGCGCGGTTGAGTTGGGATTTGGAGGTGCTCTCGGTGATTCCGAGTAGCACGCCTATTTCTTGATGTGAATACCCTTCAATCGCGAATAGGTTAAAGACGGTTCGGTAACCCAAGGGTAAACTCTGCACCAATTCCATTAATTCTGCCGCTTCCAGGTGGGTCATTTCCTCGTAACCATCAGCGTTGCCATTGGCCTCCTCCAAGGAGACGGTGAGTTGAGGCCTACTTCGCAAGGCCATGAGGGCTTGGGTGACTACAATGCGCTTCATCCATCCCTCAAAACTCCCTTTTCCTTGGAATTGGGAAAGTTTTTCAAAGATTTTCATAAAGCTTTGGATCATCACATCCTCCGCCTGTTCTTGATCTTTGAGGTACCGCATGCATATTGCCAAAAATCTCCTGGAGTAGGTCTCGTAGAGCTGACGTTGGGCCTGCCTGTTTCCAGATAGACACCCCACGATCAGTTCTTCCTCAGCGGAGAATTGGGTAGGTAATTGCATTTGGTTTAACTTTCAAAAAGGTAGATGCCCTAGTATGGCAAATGGTTGCACGAGTAGGAAAAGAATTGTAATTAAACGACCACTACTCTTCAATATAGTTAAAAAAGGCCATTTATAAGGAAAATTAGATTGAAAAAATAAAAAACAGTAGGGCAACTGCCAGGATAAGAATCATCAGTTGCGACTTTTCTTTGTACTCAGTAGCTATTTTTTTCTTTCGGAGAACAAGTACCGCTAATCCCAGTCCAAAAAATTGCAAGAAAATACTCGTTCCATTGAGAGGTCCCATCGGAGCGTCTAGTACATGAAGTTTGGTGTTGAGTAAAGAGGCTGTGCCGAGTAAAATACCTGTTATCCCAAAAAGGAAAGATCGTTGAAGTAATACGGATTCGGGTAGCGAGGACCAATTCATAGTGAGGGATTAGCTAACAAAGGTAATTAAAGAAGGCATAGCACAATTACCTCTTGTGTATTCCTGGTATTTCTTAAATTTTTGCTTTTCTGGTTTCGAAATAGGAAGCGATTTCATTTTCAGAAAGTGCATTGAGGGTCATTTCTTTCGTTAATCCACCCTTTCGGCCAATAAGTACGCCATACTGCATGTCGGCATAGCCATCCATTTCATGGGCATCAGGGTTGATGGCAAGTTGCACACCTTGTTCCATTGCATAGCGAATCCATCGCCAATCCAGATCCAATCTCCAGGGATTGGCATTGATTTCGATGACAACTTGCTTTAAAGCGCAAGCATCGATGATGGTTTTGTGGTCAATGGGGTAGCCTTCCCTACGAAGCAACAGTCTTCCCGTCGGGTGACCTAAAATTGTGGTGTAGGGATTGTGGATGGCGGTAAGTAAGCGGTCTGTAGCACGCTTGAGGTCCATATTCAGAACCGAATGTACAGAGGATACAATAAAATCAAAGTTACGGAGCACCTCAGTGGGGTAGTCTAAGTTCCCGTCTGGGAGTATGTCTGATTCAATGCCTTTGAAGATGCGAAAGGGAGCTAATTCTTGATTGAGTGCATCAATTTCGGCATGTTGCTTGACCACCTTTTCAATTTCCAAGCCCCCTGCATAGCTTGCCGTGCGGCTGTGGTCTGAAATCCCGAGATATTCGTAACCCAAAGCTTTGCAATGTTCGGCCATCTGCCGCAAGCTGTGTTTTCCGTCGCTGTAGGTAGAATGGTTGTGTAAAATACCCTTCAGGTCCTTGTTTTTAATCAATTCTGGAAGTGTACCTGCTTTGGCCAGCGCTACTTCGCCCATGCCTTCACGCATTTCTCGAGGGATAAATTGCAGTTGATGTTGTAGAAAAAATTCATCCTCACTTTCAAATTTTGATTTCCGAATCAATTCTCCGACGGTTTCCTCCTCGTTGACCCAAGTAGCGAGATGGGCTTTGGAGGCTACAAAAAGTAGTTCTTTTGCAGCAAGATCCTCTGGACTACAAAAGTGAACAAGAAGCTGGAGTTCGGGTTCTTCCAATTTCCCTCTCCAGGTCATGGGGCCAGAAATTACCTTGTTCCAGGAGATACCTGGAAGTTGGGATAAACTGGATTTTACAGCTAGGATGTCGGTAGCTGCTAGTAGGAATTCTCCTTCGGAAATAATCTCAAGGCACCGGGCAAAATCTCCAACGATACGTACTTGGGGGCTAGAAAGTAGTTGTTGGAGTTGATTTGCTAAAGATTCAATAGTTGCTTCGATGTCAGCAAATAACCATTTTCCTGCATTAGAGGCTTTAAATAGGAGGTTTTGAAGGATAGTTTCTTGGGTTTTTTCGCCGAATCCTTTCGTCTGAGCGATTTTCCCACTTTGGCAGGCTTCCATCAATTCGTGTGTGGAGGTAATTCCTAGTTCTTGCCATATTATACGAACTTTCTTGGGGCCCAAGCCTTTCACCTGAAGAATTTCCATCACACCGGCAGGGGTCTGTCCAATAAGGGCGTCTAAGGAGGGGAATGAACCAGTTTCTTTAAGCGATAAAATGGCTTCGAGGATACTTTTTCCGACACCAGGAATGGCAGCAATGTTTTGGGGGTTCATGCTCATCAGGTCTTGATCCACCCGTTCCAAAGCATTCAATCCTCCTTGATAACTCCTGATTTTGAATGGGTTTTCATCGTGAAGTTCAAGCAGCTGAATACACAGTTTGAGTCGGTTTAATAGCGTCTTGTGATCCAAAATTTAAATTTTAGGTGGGTTTTAACACAAATGTGTTCAAATATAGTTTCATTTTAAACGCTTGGGAACTAACTTCCGTAGAATCGTGAAGGGAATTTTTTGAGTGATCCTGAAGAAATTCAACTTAATCTTGTTTGCTATGATGTATTGGATAGTAAAAACAGAGCCCAACGCTTATTCTTGGATGGATTTGGAAAATGAAGGGGAAGTTGTTTGGGATGGGGTACGCAATTTTCAAGCAAGGAATTTTCTAAAGCAAATGCAGGTAGGGGATCAAGTCTTCTTCTATCATTCCGGTGCTGAAAAGGCCCTAGTAGGAATTGCTGAAGTGAGAAAGGAAGCTTTTCCCGATGGTCAAGATGGGGCTTGGGTGGCTGTGGTGCTCGCTCCCAAATACAGGTTACCTTCTCCCGTTACG
>JALRIY010000117.1 GCA_023255285.1 Algoriphagus sp. | reverse complement strand
AATATCCTTTAACCTGGTTTCGGAATTTTTCCTCATCTCCTTCAAATAAATCTATAAGCCGGGAAAAGTTACTTGGATTTCCTACATCCATCGCATTGGAAAGAGTTGGAATAGAGGGTTTGGCTTCAAAAGAAGATCCAGTTAAAAACGTTGGAACAACCTTATTTTCGTTGGTAGCAGCAATAAATTGGGTGATGGGTAAGCCCATCCGTTGCGCTAAAATTCCAGCTGCAAGATTTCCAAAATTTCCACTTGGCACTGAAAAAACAATTTTTCCGGTTTTATTTGGTAACCGAGAGTATGCATAGAAATAATAGAGGCACTGAGGAATCCACCGTGCAACATTGATTGAATTGGCAGAAGTTAAAATGAGTTTTTCGTTGAGTTCTGGATCCAAAAACGCCTGCTTAACCAAAGCTTGGCAATCGTCGAAAACGCCTTCAACTTCTAGGCAAGTGATATTTTTCCCTAGAGTGGTAAATTGTTTTTCCTGAAGTAAGCTCACTTTGCCTTTTGGGTACAGAATAATTACTTCCACACCTGCTACATTCAGAAAACCATTGGCTACTGCACTGCCTGTATCTCCTGAAGTAGCTACCAAAATGCGGGTTTTTTTAGTGCTAGTACCTACAAGCATCCCCAACAATTTGGCGCAAAATCGAGCACCAAAATCCTTGAATGCCAAGGTGGGACCATGAAATAACTCAAGACTAAATACATTTTGCTCGACCTGGACTAGCGGGGCATCAAAAGTCAAGGTATGGTCTACTAATTCTTGAATTTGTTTAGCTGTTAAATCGCTGGAAAACAAAGCTCCAATAACTCGATAGCCTATTTCTCTAAAACTTAAATTGGATAGCTCCTCCATCCAGGATTCTGGAAAAGTTGGGATTTTTGTGGGCATAAATAGCCCGTTGTCTGGGGCCAGCCCCTTTAGAACTGCCTCCAAGAGAGACACGTTTAGTTCGCGATTATTGGTGCTATAGTACTGCATAAAATATGCTAATCAAGGACGTAGGCCCCTTCCGTATTGATCGATGAATGGTAGCCATCCACACCTAGCCCAAAAGAATAATACACTAAACGGGCGGCTTCAAGTATTTGCTGAATCTGGTCTTTTCCTTTAGTAAGTACAAAAAGTGTAGGGCCAGATCCAGAAATTCCCATTCCCAGCGCTCCTGCAGCTAAAACTGCTTCTTTGACTTGATAAAAAGCAGGAATTAAGGTTGCCCGATAAGGTTCTGCAATGACGTCTTTTAAAGACCTACCAATTAATTCAAAATCTTCTTGGAAAAGCCCAGCAACCAACCCAGCCACGTTGCCAGACTGAATTGTTGCCTGAGTTACAGCAATTCGATCCCGTATTACTGCTCTTGAATCTGCTGTATTTAATTCAAAATGAGGATGAAGCACGATACAATGCAAATCTTTTGGCACGGGTAATTTGATGATGTCTAAAGGCTGGTAGTCGCGAATTAGAACAAATCCCCCAAGCAAACAGGGAGCCACATTATCAGCATGTCCTACCCCACAAGCAATTTTTTCTGCAGCCATGGCAAAGGGGAGTAATTGTTTTTTTTCAAATGGTTCCCCAAGAAGCCTATTCGTAGCTACCAATGCTGCCACGGCACTTGCTGCACTTGAGCCCAATCCTGAACCCAAAGGGAGCCCCTTTTCCAAGTAAATTTCAAGTCCAATCGTCCGATTCAATTCAGTTAATAAGGCTTGAACTGCTACGGCGCAGGTATTTTTGGTTGGATCCAAGGGAAGTCTTCCATGGTCGCCTGTGATCGATACTACCTGAATGCCAGGTTCTTTTTTTTCTTTAACTCTTACAACATCTCCTAAAGTATCGATAGCAAAACCGAGAATATCAAACCCACAGGATACATTCGCTACTGTCGCCGGTGCAAAGGCACGTACCTCCCCTTTCATTCTCGGGTGTAGTTACCGATTCGAATCACGTCTGCAAATACACCAGCTGCAGTTACATCAGCCCCGGCTCCGGGTCCGCGGATGATCATGGGTCGATCATTGTAGCGGTCAGTAGTTAATAAAATCATGTTGTCACTCCCCTTCAAAGTAGAGAAAGGATGAGAATCAGGTAGCGATTTTAAACCCACGGTTGCCTTTCCCCCTTCTAAAGTTGCCATAAATCTCAATTTTTCTCCTTTCGCATTGGATTCACCAAGTAGGGAAGAAAAATTGGAATCATGTTTTTTTAATTTTTCGAAAAAATCAATTACCGATTTGGCGTCTGTGCAGTCCGCAGGAACCATGCTTTGAATAGTAATGTCTTCAAATTCAAGTTCTTGCTCAGCTTCCCTGCCTAGAATAAGTATTTTTCTTGCTACATCCATTCCACTCAGATCATCTCGAGGGTCGGGTTCTGTATACCCTTTCTCTTTAGCCAACCGGACGACTTCTGAAAAAGGGGCGCCATTTTCTAGGGTGGAGAATATAAAGTTCATTGAACCGCTAAGTACTGCCTCGATTCGAATTACTTTATCTCCTGACAGCATCAAATCTTGTAAGGTGTTAATCACTGGAAGACCAGCTGCTACGTTGGTTTCATAAAGGAATTTCACTCCTCGACGCTTGGCGATTCGTTTTAGCATTCGGTAATTTTCCAAGGAGGAAGAATTGGCTTTTTTATTGGGAGTAACGATCCCTACTTTGGCCTCTAAAATGCGTGCGTATCGATCAGCCACTTCTTGACTTGCAGTACAATCCACAAATACTGAATTTGAAAAATTCATCTCTTCCATCTGGGTGATGAAGGTGTCCAAATTCATTGGCTGATCTTTTTCAGTCAACACGTACTCTTGCTTTAAGTCAAATCCATCTTCATGGAATGCCATGAACCGGCTATTTGCTAATCCATGAATTTGAATATCCAGCTCGTTGTCATGAACTAGTTTATGTTGTTGATGCGCGATCATTTTCATTAAGGCAGTACCAATTAGCCCTGTACCAACCAAAAACACGTGAAGAACCTTGTTTTCAGAAAGAAAAAAAGCTTCGTGCAAAGCATTCAAAGCTTTTTGTAGGTCTGCCTGTGGGATGACAGCAGATATGTTTAATTCTGAACTTCCTTGTGCAATCGCCACCACATTGATGTTGTTTTGGCCCAATGCACGAAATAATCGGCCAGAAGCACCTGGATTTTGCCTCATGTTTTCGCCTACTACCGCTAGTGTAGCCAAACCATGGAGCAGCGATACATCTTCCATCTCTCCAGATTTTATTTCGTAGATAAACTCCTTCTCTAATGCTTCTTTGGCCAAAGGTGTTTCTTCTGTTTTAATTGCCAAACAAATGCTGTGTTCGGATGAGGCTTGTGAAATAAGGATAATTTTTATTTTGGATTCAGCAAGTGCCTTGAATACTCGACTCAATGCAGCCCCTTCTTCTAGCAAGCCCGTGCCTTGAACTGTTACCAAGGAAATTTCTGATAGGGAACTTATTCCTTTAATCAAACCACCTTGACTTGGGTCTCCATTGATAAGCGTGCCTTTATTCTCTGGCTCAAAGGTGTTTTTGATGTAGATTGGAATATTCTTTTTCATTACCGGCTGTATGGTCGCCGGGAAGATCACTTTAGCCCCAAAGTGTGAAAGTTCCATCGCCTCATTGTAGGTAATGTGCGGAATAGTGATTGCAGTATAGACCAAATTTGGATCAGATGTCAAAACCCCAGAGACATCTGTCCAAATTTCTAATGCTGTAGCATCCAATGCGCTAGCAAAAATGGAAGAAGTATAATCCGAACCAGATCTACCTAAAGTCGTAGTCTCGCCATTTTCGGTGGATGCAATAAATCCAGTAATGATTTTTGTTCCATCATGCTGCGCAAAAAAGTTTTTAATGAGCTCAGTGGTTTTTTGATGATCCACGCGTGCTTGACCAAATCGGTTGTTGGTGCGAATAAGATCACGAGCATCTACAAATGTAGTTGGCAGACCTATTCCAGAAAGGGCTTCTGCCAAGATGAAAGTAGACAAACGCTCGCCAAAGCTGGCCACATAATCTAAGGTTTTGGCTGAATTTTCCTTGATTAAATAAATTCCATGGAAAAGGTCCTCCAGTTCTTTGAATCTAACCTCCACGAAGGTCATTACACGAGCTTGATGTTGAACAGCAATGAGTTGCTGTACCAGCTTTAAGTGTCTATCTGCTAGTGCATTTAATTCCTTCCGATAGGCTAGGTCGCTAGCACCAGCTAGTTTAGCAGTGGATAGCAGATTTTCTGTCACCCCACCAAAAGCAGAAAAGACGATGGCTAATTCGTTATGAATTAATTGCTCTTTAATAATGGTGAATACTTGGTAGATATTTTCTGGGGTCGCGATGGACGAGCCGCCAAACTTGAGGATTTTCATGGAATTAATTCGATTGCTGAAAACTTTAATTTAGGCCTAGAAACGGCCAAAAGGGGCGAGTACTTACTGTTAGCGACGGGTTACCCCGTAATAGTGGGAACTGTGCAGGCAACAGGCATTCGAAAAAGAGTAGTCCCCATACCTTGGACTGGGTATGATAAAATAAAAATAGAAAAATAGGTTGCTCGTACCATGGCCTACTAGTTGACTTAACAATCTTAAGTTGAAAAAATGGTATAGCCAAGCTATTGAAAAAATAAGTTGATTTTTTTTACACTTTTTTCAGAAAAAGAATGAAAAATTTATTTTAATCGCAAAAAAAGGAGCTAATTCAATTACCAGGCAATCCACAAATTAAGAGTGAATGGCCTCTTTCTGTAATTCTTCACAAGTTCGAATGGCTTCTTCAAATTTACTTAGGTAATTTTTTATTTGCCGGATATTTACCGGTTTTACCACCGGAAATTTCGGAGAAGATTGAAATAAGATAAACATAACAGTTGGTTTAATAATCAACTTCAGGGCAAATGGCATGCCAAATGAAATTCTAGGCTATAAAAAAACCCCTCAAGGAGGGGTTTTGGGTGAAAGACCGGGCTCGAACCGGCGACCTCTGGATCCACAAACCAGCGCTCTAACCAACTGAGCTACAATCACCGTTTTGGTTTCCAATTCTTAGTTTTCTTCGAATTGGTTTGCAAAAGTAAGGACTGTCTTTCTTTAGAGCAAGACAGAGTGCATTTATTTCCATGAAAAAATGAGGCTTCCTTGTTTAAAAGCTTGGAGCCTAAGGTAAATTAGTCGAATTCACTTTTCAAGCCGAATTCGATTACTGTCCTTTCAAAACTCTGAGTAGCCCCATTTTTCAACGAATTCCGGGTTGATTTGCGTATATTTGTACGTCTGAAACCAGTACGTTTTTAAATTTCACACTTTTCTCTCACTACCCAATGAGCAATGAACCGCAAGGATTTGATGCCTTCAAGCTAAACAAACAATTGCTCGATGCTATAACTGAATCTGGCTTCACAAACCCTACCCCAATTCAAGAAAAAACCATTCCTCTAGCGCTAGCTGGGCACGATGTATTGGGGATTGCACAGACAGGTACCGGCAAAACTGCAGCATATTTATTGCCCTTATTGATGAAAATCAAGTATGCCCAAGGCATGCACCCCAGAGGTTTGGTATTGGCTCCTACACGGGAGTTGGTCATGCAAATTGAGGAAGTTGCCCAGCACTTAGCCAAATATACCGGTCTTCGAATCGTAAGTCTGTATGGAGGGCTAGGGCCCAAAACACAAATCGAACAAGTTGAAGCAGGTGTGGACTTGGTGATTTCTACGCCAGGTAGATTTATGGATTTGTACCGAAAGGGAGCCCTGTATACCAAAGATTTAAAAACCATGGTGTTGGATGAGGCAGATAAGATGATGGATATGGGGTTTATGCCGCAAATACGAGCTATTTTAGAAATTATTCCTTCCAAAAGACAGAATTTACTCTTTTCAGCTACTTTTTCGGGGCGAATTGACCATTTAGCAGCAGAGTTTTTAGAGTTTCCTGAGCGCGTTGAAGTAGCTCCCTCAGCGACTACGGCAGAGACTATTGCCCAGGTAAAATACCAAGTGCCTAATATTAAAACCAAAATTAATCTGTTGGCACATTTACTCGAAAATGAGGAGATTAATCGAGCCATGATTTTTACCCGAAGTAGAAAAAATGCAGAGTCTGTTTATTCATTTCTGGAGCGGAAGCATTTCGGGGAAATTCGTGTCATTCATGCCAATAAAGGCCAGAATACACGAATCAATTCCATGGAAGATTTTAAAGCGGGGGATGTACGAATCCTAGTTGCTACGGATGTAGCATCTCGAGGTCTTGATGTCACCTTGGTTTCCCACGTGATTAATTTTGACGTACCCCTCATTTATGAAGATTATGTTCACCGTATAGGGCGTACAGGAAGAGCAGAGAATGAAGGGAAGGCCATTACTTTTGTCAACCCTGCAGAAGGATATCATTTTGAAAAAATTGAAGAGCTCATCCGAATGGAGGTAGAAGCCCTTTCCATCCCTGATGGTGTGGAAGTGCCACCAACACCATTTGAAGAGAAACAGGGATACGAGCGGGAATTGGATCGACTTAAACAGCGCGATAATCCAGACTACAAAGGTGCTTTTCATGAGAAAAAAGAACGGCCTAAGCAAAATATTGGCAAAGGAGAGAAAGTAAAGGCGAGAAAAAAGCAAAAAAAGCCAAATAGAAATCAGCTGAAGACAAAAAATCAAAAGAATAGAGGGCAATCTGAGAACTAAGCTTCTCAGTTGGAAAAAAATAAAGAAAGAGCCCGAAATTTCGGGCTCTTTCTTTATCGGTCTGTACGGGTATTGGTTCCGTCTACTGGGGTGCGTTGCTCTCTATTTGCAAGGTCCCAAGCAGTGTGGAAGATCAAATGTGCACGTTTGCTCATCAACGGAAATTCAATTTTGTCTACCGTGTCGGTAACTTGGTGGTAGTCGTCATGTACCCCATTAAAAAAGAAGATTACAGGGATGTTGAACTTGGCAAAATTGTAATGATCAGAACGGTAGTAAAACCGATTCGGATCGTCTTCTGCATCGTAGCGATAATCCAGAATTAGATTGGTA